>JBKJLN010000328.1:0-8234 GCA_046596935.1 Acidimicrobiales bacterium | reverse complement strand
CTCTATCTCAAGGACGACGACTACCGGCTGTCCTTCCTGTACGGGAACTTCACGACCCTGACCCGCTTCACCGAAGCCGATCTCGAGCGGGTCGTGTCCGAGGGCCTGGCACCTCTGTTCGTCAGCATTCACGCCACCGATCCCGACGTCCGCACGCGCATGCTCCGCAACCGACGGGGCGCAACATCGCTTCGGTGGCTGCGAGCGCTCCTCGACCACGACGTCGAGGTCCATGGACAGATCGTCGTCTGCCCAGGGCTCAACGACGGCGCCGTCCTCGACGACACGCTCGCCGGCGTGCTCGACGAATACCCGGAGTTGGCCACGATGTGCGCCGTTCCCCTGGGCGTCAGTCGCTACTCGACCGAGGCCAACATGCGTCCTCATACCCCGGATGAAGCTCGGGCGGTCGTCGACACGGTCGAGCGTTGGCAGGCGACGTTCCTGGCCACCCTCGGACGACGTCTCGTGTTCGCCGCCGACGAGTACTACCTGCAGGCTGGCGTGCCCTTCCCCGAGCCCGAGGCGTACGAAGGTTTCCCGCAGCACGAAAACGGCATCGGAATCGCCCGGACCTTCGAGGCCGAGTTTCACGGATTGGCCCACGTCGCCACCGGCGTGAAACCCGGCTTCTTCGCCTGGGTCGAGGGGGCACCGGCCGAGGGGTATCGCGCCTCGCGGGCGCCAGGATCGGTGACGATGTTGCCGCGTCCGACGGCGCCGATCGCCATCCTCACGGGCACCTACGGCGCTCAGGTGTTGGCTCCGTTGGTGGCGTCGGTCGGTCGCGACGACGTCAGGGTTCTCGAAGTCGAGAACCACTTCTTCGGCGGCAACATCGGCGTTGCCGGGTTGCTCGTCGGGGAGGACCTCACGCGCGTGTTGGCCGCGCAGCCCGAAGGTCATCGGTACCTCCTTCCCGACGTCTGCCTGTCGAATGGCACCTTCCTCGACGGCACGACCCCGGCCGACCTGCCGCGCCCGGTCGAGATCGTCGAGACCGACGGGCAGGCCCTTCGTTCCGCCCTCCGGCGCGTCGCCGTGCCGGCATGACGAAGCCCGTCGTCGCCGTCGTCGGTCGCCCCAACGTCGGCAAGTCGACCCTCGTCAACCGCATCTTCGGTCGACGCGAGGCCATCGTGCAGGAGAAGCCCGGCGTCACGCGCGACCGCAAGGTGCTCGAGGCCGACTGGGTCGGACGGGAATTCACCATCATCGACACCGGTGGGTGGTTGGCCGCCGACGAGTCGTCGCTCGACGGCAAGGTGTCGAAGCAATCGGAGAAGGCGATCGCCGGCGCCGACGTCATCCTGCTCGTCGTCGACACCACCGTGGGCATCACCGACGAGGACGACCGGGTGGCCGGCTTGCTGCGCCGGGCGAAGCAGCCAGTGATCGTGGTGGCCAACAAGGCCGATTCCGATCGTCGCGAACTCGAGGCGTGGGAATTCGGCCGGCTCGGTCTCGGCGATCCGATACCCGTCAGCGCGCTCCACGGGCGGGGAATCGGCGAACTGCTCGACGCCGTCGTCGTCAACCTTCCTCCGGTCGATGCTGATGCCGGCGACGCCAACGACATCGCGGAACCTCCCCAGGAGCCGTCGGCGTTCGCCGTCGCCATCGTCGGTCGCCCCAATGTCGGTAAGTCGACGCTCTTCAACCGGCTCATCGGCGACGACCGATCCGTGGTGCACGACATGCCCGGCACCACCCGCGACACCGTCGATACCATCGTCGAGACCGAGAGTGGAGCCGTCCGCCTCGTCGATACCGCAGGAATGCGGCGCAAGAGTCGCGTCGACGACGGCACCGAGTACTACTCGTTCGTACGCGCCCTGCAGGCCATCGACCTGGCCGACGCCGCCCTGTTGGTCATCGACGCCACCGAGGGCGTGACCCACCAGGATCAGCGCCTGGCCGAGCGCATCGACATCGCCGGCAGCCCCGTCGTGCTCGTCCTCAACAAGTGGGACCTGCTGGCCGAAGCCGAACAGCGCGAGACCGTCTCGACCGACATGGCCGATCGTCTCGGCTTCCTCGGCTACGCCCCCACACTGAAGCTGTCGGCGAAGACCGGCCTCGGCGTCCACAAGCTGATGCCGGCGATCCAGAACGCCATCGAGGCGTATCACAAGCGGGTGCCGACAAGAGCCCTCAACCAGCTGCTCCAGCAGGCACAGGCCGCCCATCCGGCTCCCGCAGGGCGCATTCTCTACGCCACCCAGGGCGCCACCGATCCGCCGACCTTCACCCTCTTCACCAACCGTCCCCTCCCCGCGACCTACCTGAGGTACCTCGAGCGCAAGATCCGGGAGCACTTCGAGTTCGGGCCCACCCCGCTCAAGCTCCGGGTCCGGCAGCGACCGGGTTAGCGTCGGCCCCTCTGATGATCTCGAGTCCTGTTCTCATCGCCGTGGCCTTCGGCTGCGCGCTGGCGGCTTTTGTCTGGCTTCGGTCGAGCTTTCGCCTCGAGCGCAGCTGGCGGCGGATCCTCCGGCTCGTGGGCGAGAGCGGTCGCGGCCAGGATGCTGCCGACCTGGCTCACTTCGCCTTCCGCAAGGAGCTCCATACGGGGCTTCTGTACCTGATTCTCGCGGGGACGCTGGCGTTCGCTTCTCTTTCCAACAACGCCGCCTTCGACCTGCCGCTGGTCCTGTTGGGCGTCCCGGTGGCAGGCACACTGATCTATGGGCGTCGATTCCTCCGCCAAGCCGAGGAGGTCGAGGCCCGGACCCTCCTGGAACGTCGTGCCGAGGAGGTCATCGAGCAGGAGGCGATCGCCCCCAAGGCGTGGGCGGCGCGCCTCGCTCCCCAGGATCTTCCCGACTACCCCGGGTTCGAGGTCGGCCAGGTCTACGAGGCCGGCTCTGGCCTGATGGCCGGAGATTTCTACGACGTCTTCCAGACCGGGAAGGATCGCCTCGTTGCCGTGATCGGCGACGTCAGTGGCCACGGCATCGAACCGTCGATCACTGCGTTCCAGACCAAGTACCTGTTGCGGGTCTTCCTTCGGCAGTACCGCGACCCCGCGCAGGCGCTCGAGGAACTGAACCTGGTCATGTCGGCTCAGGGTGGGAGCGAGGAGTTCGTCTCGTTGTGCTGCGTCGTGTTCGACACCGCGGCAGGCACGATGCGCTTCGCCTCGGCCGGCCACCCGCCGGCGGTGTTGTGGCACGACGGCGAGATCCGCAAGCTCACCTCGACGGGCCCGCTGCTGACGCTCGATCCGAAGGGCACCTTCACCTCTCGGGAGATCGAGATGCGTCCGGGCGACGTGATCCTGCTCTACACCGACGGACTCATCGAAGCGAGGTCGGGCGGGCAGCTCTTCGGCGACGATCGCGTCGGTCAGATCGTCCGGCGCGACCCGGGCCAGCAAGCGAGCGTGTTGTGCAAGACCCTGCTCGAGGCGGCGCGCGACTTCTCGGCTGCGCCCCTCGGCGATGACGTCGCCATCCTGGCCATCCGCCGGACCTGACCACGCAATGAGCGCCGACGCCATCCGGTCCGCCACCGAGCGGGCGCTGCAGGGCAACCTCCACAAGGAAGCGGAGAAGCTCGCCCGTCAGCACAAGCTGTTCGTCCGCGAGCGGCTGGCCCTCCTCCTCGATGAGGGCTCGTTCATCGAGGACGGGCTCCTCGCCAATGCGGCGGCTGCCGACCTTCCGGCCGACGGCGTCGTGACCGGCATCGGACGGGTCGACGGGCGGCCGGTGTGCGTGATGGCCAACGACCCCACGGTGAAAGCGGGATCGTGGGGCGCCCGGACGGTCGAGAAGATCATCCGTCTCACCGAGCGAGCCCTCGCGGATGAGCTGCCGGTCTTCTGGCTCGTCGACTCCGCCGGGGCCCGCATCACCGACCAGGTCGAACTCTTTCCCGGACGTCGGGGCGCCGGCCGCATCTTCTACAACCAGGTGCGCCTGTCGGGAAAGGTGCCGCAGATCTGTTGCCTCTTCGGTCCGTCAGCTGCCGGGGGTGCATACATCCCGTCGTTCTGCGACGTGGTGATCATGGTCGAGGGCAACGCTTCGATGTACTTGGGCTCGCCTCGGATGGCCGAGATGGTCATCGGTGAGATCACCACGCTCGAGGAGATGGGCGGCGCCCGCATGCACTGCTCGGTCTCGGGGTGCGGCGACCTGCTGGCACCCGATGATGCCGAAGCCCTCGAGCTGGCCCGGGCCTACTTCTCCTACATGCCGTCGACGTGGCGGGAGGATCCGCCGCTGTGGGACGCAGTCGCGCCTTCACGGCCCCTCGATGGAACGGTGATACCGGCCAAGGAGGCCGAGGGCTACGACATGCACCGCGTCATCGACGGGCTGATCGACGCCGATTCCTGGTTCGAGGTGAAGCCGCTCTTCGCCCCCGAGCTCATCGTCGGATTCGGCCGGCTCGAGGGCGCCCCCATCGGCATCGTCGCCAACAACCCGCTCGTGAAGGGCGGCGTGCTCTTCACCGACTCGGCCGACAAGGCGGCACGGTTCATCAATGCCTGCGACGCCTTCAATCTGCCGCTGGTGTTCCTGGCCGACGTTCCCGGCTTCATGGTGGGCACCACCGTGGAGCGCGAGGGCATCATCCGTCACGGCGCCAAGATGATCACGGCCGTGTGTGAGGCGACCGTTCCGAAGCTGTCGGTCATCGTGCGCAAGGCCTACGGCGCCGGCCTCTACGCCATGGCGGGTCCGGCGTTCGAGCCCGAGGCGTGCCTTGCGCTGCCATCGGCCAAGATCGCCGTCATGGGTCCGGAAGCGGCTGTCAACGCGGTCTACGCAAACAAGATCGCCGCCATCGACGATCTCGGTGAGCGCGAGCAGTTCATCGCCGACCGGCGCGACGAGTACGAGGCCGACGTCGACCTCCTCCGGTTGGCGTCCGAACTCGTCATCGATGCCGTGATCGAACCCGAGGCGTTGCGCAACGAACTCATCGTCCGCCTGGCGGCGGCGCAAGGAAAGCGACGCGAGTTCTCCGATCGCCGTCACGGAGTTGCTCCGGTATGAGCCCGTCGACGGCGGCAGTGTTCCCCGCCGCGGTGCGGATCCGGGAGGTGGGACCACGCGACGGACTGCAGTCGGAGATGCCCATCGCCGTCGCCGACCGGATCCGACTCATCGACTCATTGGCCGAGACGGGCTTGCGGGAGATCGAAGCGGTTTCGTTCGTCTCGCCGACTGCGGTTCCCGCCATGGCCGACGCTGACGCTGTCATGGCCGGGGTGACCCGCCGTGACGAGGTTTCCTACGTCGCACTCGTGCCCAATCTTCGTGGAGCCGAATTCGCCATGGAGGCCGGTGTCGATGGCCTCAACGTCACCATCTCGGCGTCGCCCCAGTACAACGAGAGGAATGTCCGCCGCACGATCGCCGAGTCGCTTGCCGGACTCTCGGGGATCGTCGCCCGCGCCAACGGATTGTGGGTCGACGTCACCGTGTCCTGCGCGTTCGGCTCGCCCTACGAGGGAGACATCGCTCCCGCTGCGGTGGCCAGGGTCGGTGCGGCCGCCCTCGAGGCGGGCGCCACTTCGCTGACCTTTGCCGACACGACTGGCATGGCCACACCGAGACGGGTCGAAGATCTGGTGGCCGTCACAGGGTCGAAGGTGCGCATGCATTTCCATGAAACCCGCGGAACGGGGCTGGTGAATGCCTTCGCCGCGCTGCAACTCGGCGTCTCCGATTTCGACACGTCCGTTGGCGGCCTCGGCGGTTCCCCGTTCGCGTCCGGCGCCGGCGGCAACCTGGCCACCGAGGGCCTCGTGCACTTGCTCGACGACCTCGGCGTTTCGTCTGGGGTCTCCCTCGATGCCTTGTTGGCGTCGGCGACCCTGGTTGCATCGCTCGTCGGACGCGACCTCCCGTCGCCCGTCGCTTCGGCCGGACCCCGTTCGCGACTCGCCCCCTCGGCCTGATCCGATGCCCTGGTGTGACGACTGCAGCAAGTTCTGGAACCCGACGTCGATGGGCGCCGGCGGCGAGTGCCCGACCTGTGATCGGGTCATTGCGGCGCCGGCGAGAACTCCGTGGCACTTCAAGCTGCTCGTTGCTGCTGTCGTGCTGTATCTCAGCTTCCGGGCGTTCCAAGGAGTCGAATGGGTCTTCGCCCACGTGTAGTGTCGGGCACGCAGTTTCGGGCTGTGGCGCAGTTTGGTTAGCGCGCTTGACTGGGGGTCAAGAGGTCGGAGGTTCAAATCCTCTCAGCCCGACCAGGTAGAGCGCAGTCGACATCGACATGCATTCGTTGAGCGGAAGTGGTCGTGTACTTGCGACCAATGCATGGAATCGGCGACCACTTCCATTCGATGAACCGACCGATTGATTCGGCGGACGAGAGAGCGGCGCCGACCTGTCAGAGCGAGAGGAGGCGGGCGATGCGATCGTCGCCGCCCCCGAGGAACGTGGCCAACACGCCGGCAACCGTCGGCACGTCGAGCGTGCCGGCTTCGTGCATGGCTTCGAGGTCGGCCCAGTCCTTCGTGCGGTTGAAGAACGCCTTGAAGACAGCCAGGTCCTCGCAGGCCAGGAAGGGCAGTTCGACGCCGGCGAACGGCTCCCACCGCACCCGGGCGGCAACCTGCACGTGGAACTCGGTCGTGTTCAGGAACACGTCGACCGGCGTCGTTCCCCACCAGAGCCGGGCTTGACCATCCTTGAGAAGCACCCTCCGGTCGGCTGCAGTGGCGACGACCTCGCTCGGCAGAGCGGTCAGCACGTCGTCGGTGCGCTCCGACGAGACGAAGATGTTGACGTCGAGGTCGATGGTGCCCCGCGCCTGTTGGGTGCACCACGCCAGGGCGAGCGCCCCGCCGAAAGCGTGGTCGAGGCCCGCTACGCGCAGCTGTTCGTGGACCACGAGCATCTTCTCCGGGAGCCCGCCGTCGATGCTCATGAGACGGGTGGGAATCCGAAGGGTGGAAAGCGAAGCCGGGTTGCGTGGCGCGCCGGGAACATGGCCGCCAGCTCGAGCGCCTGCTGGAGCTCTTCGCCTTTGGCGTGGCGGTCTGCATCCGTGGCGTCGGCCCGGAGGGACACGGCGATGTCGGTTGCGTATCCGGCCGCTCGGAGGATGCGATCGAGCGTGTCCACTCGCGGCACCGCCCGCCCGGCTTCATACGCCGCCAGGGTCGAGTGCGATGTGCCGGCGCGCTCGGCGAGTGCTCGGAGGGAGAGGCCAGCTCGCCAACGTGTCATTCGCAGCGTTCGGGCCGCATCCACAAGCCGATCGTACCACTACGGTATCAGACCCGATACCACCGAATGCGCCGGCGACCCGCCGGCGGTTCACCCCGCCGTGATGATCGGCGCTCGATCTCGACCTCGGGTGCGGACGGCCAGGGCCAGCTCCATCGCTCCCCATAGGGCGAACAGGACGGCGTAGGTACGGGCTCGGCCGAGAACCACCCAGTAGCGATCAAGGGCGAAGAACAAGCCGGCGACCACGATGGCCGACCCCAGGCTGGTGAGGCTGACGGCGCAGCCCCGCTTCTGGAGTGCGCCGGCCACCAGGGCAGCCACGCCCACCGCCACCATGTACGCCGCAGGGACGCGGATCGGGAGATCCAACGCGCTGATCGAGACCACCGTGAGACCCCAGCACGACACGACGAGGGCGGCCGACCAGTACCCGTCGCCACGACCTCCCAGAGCGACGACGCCGAGGTAGATCACTCCGGCGAACAAGGGCGTCCAGTAGAACGGAAGTGGCCCCGGGTTGATCGCCACCGCCAGAGCCGCGGCCCCGGCGAAGAGAACTGTCGCACGCCGAAGGCGGATCGGCGCGCCCACCCTGTCATCTGCCGGCCGCTCGTTCATTGGCCGCGAACGGTATCGGGGCCTCGATCGGTTGTGTCCGCGGGCCGGGCCGGTGAGGAACCGCTACGAGCCGTCGGGTTCGGCGCAGTGGGAACAGCGGCCGGGCAGGGCGAAGTGGCGAGGGTCGAGCACGAAGCCGAACTGCGCACGCAAGGTCCGCCGGAGGGACTGAAGGGTGGTGGTCGGAATCTCGATGGTGGCGTCGCAGGCCTCACAGACGAGGTGCTGGTGGGCGTCCTCGGACAGGTGGTAGACGGCTGGCCCGTGTCCGAGATGGACGTGATCGATGACGTCCAGCTTCTCGAGATCATCGAGGAAGCGGTACACCGTCGATTTATCGATGTCGGGGTGGGCGGCGTGGATGCGAGCCGTGAGTTGCTCGGCCGTCGGGTGCTGGTCGTGCTCGAGCAACGCCTG
>JBKJLN010000444.1:0-11483 GCA_046596935.1 Acidimicrobiales bacterium | reverse complement strand
TCAGGCCCACCATGTCCGAGATCTCGTCCTCGTCCATGTCGACGAAGGCGCCGACCCAGGCAGTTCCGGCGTTGTTGACGAGGGCGTCGAGGGTGCCGGCATCAGCGAGGATTCGTTTCCGGTCGCCTGCGTCGGTGATGTCGCCCACCATCGGCCGGATGCCCGAGACCTCCTGAGCCAACTCCTCCAGCGCCTCTTCGCCACGAGCGACGGCCACGACTTTGGCGCCCCGCCCGGCCAGATCGACGGCTACTGCGCGCCCGATCCCGCTCGAAGCGCCGGTGACGAGGATGGTGCTGCCCTGGATCTCCATCCCCGGTCTCTACCCGGATGAGCGACCTTTGGTCGCAATTTCAGTCGAGTAATCCGAGAAGCCGGGCCACCAGCGCCTCCGGCGACAGCCCCTTCTCGAGATAGGCGCGAGCGCCGCCAGCGGTGGCCTCTGCCCCGAGTCGGGTTTCGGAGAAGCCAGAAAGCATCACGACTGCGGCGCTCGGAGCCACCTCGCAGATCTGCGGTAGCGCCTCGAGGCCATCCATCACCGGCATCGAGACATCGAGCAGGACGACATCTGGCTGGAGGTCCTTCGCGGCGTCGATCCCGTCCCTGCCGTTCCCGGCTTCCCCGACGACGCAGAACCGGCCGCTGCGCTCGAGCGTCAAGCGGATCATCTGGCGCAGCGGGATCATGTCGTCGACGAGGAGCGCGCGATAACCGGACATGACTCCCTGTGCATCGGCAGCCGAGCGTCATTGGCTGAGGTCGAAGGAGGAGAAATCGGGCAGCCACCCCGGAGCAGCTACCTTCGGCGGATGCCGATCGGGATTCGCCTCGATCCCGATCACATCGTGGCCCCAGCGGGCGCCGACGTCGATGGATCCGTCGTGCTCTCCAACCGGGGACTCGAGCCGGTGCACGTGCGACTCGTGCTCTCCGGCGAGGTGGCTGGCTGGGGGTCGATCGAACCAGCTGATCTCTGGATCGCACCGGGCGCCGACCTTGCGTGCGAGCTCCGCTTCCGGCTGCCACGGGGGGCGCCCGGAGGCGTTGGCGCCGTGCCCTTCGTCGTGCGTGTGCTGTCGGACCAGGAAGGGGAGGGTGGTGCCACCGCCGAGGGCTCCCTGGACGTGACCGGCGAAGCCGAACTCGCCCTGCGACTTCTCCCGTCGTCGTTCAAAGGAGTCGGATCGGGGACGACCCGGGTGGCCGTTGACAACCTCGGCGCCATGCCGGCACGAGCGCAGCTGATCGTCGAATCTCCGGAGTCGGCAATCGTCGACATCGAACCCGACAGCCTCATCGTCGAACCGAACAGCACGGCCTTCGCGAAGGTGCACGTACGGCCCCGCCGGCGGCTCGTCAAGGGAACGCCCCGCGCTCATGAGTTCTGGCTCCGGGTCGACCCCCTCGGCGGCGCCCGGATCAGCGCCTCGGGCACCATGCTGCAGCGCTCGCTGATCGCGGGGTACCTGCCGAGAGTCGCGGCCGGGTGCGTCGGTGCCCTCGTCGTCGTCGTCCTCCTCTCCCGTCTTCTCGGCGGTGGGAGCGGCCAGGAGCCTCGGTCGTCGGGGCCCCTGACGACTCTGGCGCCGGCGACGACAACGACCATCGTCGAGACCACGACCACGGCGGCCCCTGCGCCGGTGGCCCCGGGTGCGCCGCCTCCGACCATTCCGCTGAAAGATCGGCGCATCGCCTTCCAGTCGAAGCGCGACGGGAACTTCGAGATCTATACGGCCAATTCCGACGGGAAGGACCCGAAGAACATCACATTGCACCCGGGCCACGACGGCGAGCCAACGTGGTCACCGGACCACACCCGCATCGCATTCGACAGTGATCGATCGGGCAACTTCGACATCTACATCATGAACGCCGACGGTTCGGGCGTCGTGCAGCTGACGACCGAGCCGGCGCCGGATGGCTATCCAACGTGGTCGCCTGATGGCACTCGGCTGGCCTTCACGAGCTTCCGCGATGGCAACAGCGAGCTGTACGTGATGAATGCAGACGGCACGGGCGCCGTGCGCATGACCAAGAACTTCTCCGACGATTCCAAGCCCGTGTGGTCACCGGACGGGAAGCGCATCGCCTTTCACTCCGACCGCGACGGCAACTACGAGATCTACGTGATGAACGCCGACGGTACCGACCAGAAGAACCTCACCAACACCCCTGCCGCCGACAAGCATCCGGCCTGGTCGCCGAACGGCGCCCGGCTGGCCTTCGATACCACCCGCGACGGCTCGAAGGCCGAGATCTACGTGATGGGCGCCGATGGCGGCCTTCCGGTGCGGGTGTCCAACAACGACGACCTCGACAGTTGGCCGGTGTGGTCACCCGACGGCCGCCAACTCCTCTACCAGAGCGACCAGGATTCCGACCCCGAGCTCTACGTGATCGGTGCCGGGGGCGGTGCCTTCCGGAGAATCACCGAGAGCCCTGGCGACGAGGCCGAGCCGAGCTGGGGGTAGGCGCGCTCGTCACCCGGCAAGGGTTGAGCCCTTCGGCGGATGGAGTCCGACATCGGGTCGAGCCTCGGCCGCGACCAGGTCGTGCAGGACCTCGAGGAACGCGCGCGCCGGCGCCCCCGGGAGCCCCCGCTTTCGCACCGCCACACCGACGGCCCGCCTGGGCAACCCGCGGACCGACACCGATCGCGTCTCTCCCTGCAGGTGAGCGGGGATGGCTGTAGCCGGCAGGATGGCGGCGCCGTTGCCGGCGATGGCGAGCGAGGCGATGAGACGCAGGCCGTCGAGCTCTGCTCGTGCCTGCAACTCGACGCCTGCGGCGCGAGCGCAATCGTCGAGGAGATCCCGGAAGGAGGTGCCGCGCGGGGGCAGGTACAGGGCGATGTCGGCCAATGCGGCGACGTCGATTTCGTCGACGTCGGCCAGCGGTGACTCGGCGGGCACGTACAGCAGGAGGTCCTCGTCGAAGAGGGGGGTCGTCGTCAGCTCCGCTGCTGGTAGAGGCAGGTTGACGATCGCCAGATCGAGGCGGCCGGAGATCAGTTGGGGCTCGAGCGACGTGGATGTCGCATCGACGATGACGAGGGCGACATTCGGATGGCGCCGATGCATCTCGTCGAGGAGGTGTGGCGCCAGCCACCTCGCCGTCGTGCCGATGATGCCCACCCGCACCCGGCCCGTGACGTCGTGGCGCATCGACGCCACATCAGCACGGATTGCCTCCAGCTCCGCTTCGATCCGCCGTGCCCGTTCGGCGACTGCCTCGCCCTCTTCGGTGAGGCGACCGGCGCTGCGATCCACCAGTGTCGCCCCGAGTTCCTTCTCGAGCCTGGCGATGTGGGCGCTGATGTTCGACTGCACCGTCGACAGGGCATCGGCCGCCGCCGAGAACGTGCCTTGTTCGCCGACGGCGATGAGCGCTTGGAGCTGGCGGAGGTCCATCGCCGGAAATGATGGCACCTATCGCTACAAACTGTTGGACAGATACGTCGCCAACCGTTTTACTGTTCTTCAGTAACAAGAACGAGCGCACCGGTCCCCCCACCGGGAGCGCCTCGGAAGTAACAGCGAGCGAAGGGCCCGGTTCCCCCCACTGGGCCCTTCGTCGCGTTGCTTGTTTGGCCTCGCTCTGCGTCGCTGCGCTCCTTTCCGCTCGGCGTGCGCCCTGCTCGCTGGCGCTCCCGACGGGCGCCTTGGCTTTCCCTTCGCCACTGTTCGGCGCCTCCGACGGTCGCCTTGGCTTCCCCTGCGCCGCCGTTCGGCGCTCCCGACAGGCACCCGCTCGCTGGGGGTAGCTTCGCCCCTGACGGAGGGAGCGGACTGATGGCTGGTGCAGCGGCGTTCTTCGATCTCGACCGCACGATCCTGAAAGGGGCGAGCGGCCCGTACATCACCGAGGCGCTGGTCGAGGCGGGAATCGCTCCATCCCGGTCGATCCCGGGCCAGCGTCTGCTGTATCGACTCTTCGACGTCGTCGGCGAGACCCTTCCCTCGATGGCGTTGGCTCGGGGGGCGGCGTTGATCGCCAAGGGCTGGTCGCGATCCGATGTCCGCAAGGCGGCCGAGCACATCGCCGAGCGCCTCGACGACATCGTGGCCCCCTATGCCCGCGCGCTTCTCGACGAGCATCGGGCCGCCGGCCGCCCGCTCGTATTGGCGACGACCACGCCCTACGACCTGGTCTCTGCCTTCGCCGAGCGCCTCGGATTCGATGATGTCGTGGCCACCCGCTACGCCGAAGACGCCGACGGCCGCTACACCGGGGCCCTTGCGGGGGAGTTCGTCTGGGCCACCGGCAAACTGGCAGCCGTGCGCCGGTGGGCCACCGACCACGGAGCCGACCTGGCTGCCAGCCACGCCTACTCCGACAGCATTTACGACGTGCCGCTCCTCTCGGCCGTCGGGTATCCCCATGCCATCAACCCCGACCCCCGCTTGCTGGCGTATGCAACCCTCCGCCGGTGGCCGACCCAGTGGTTGGATGTGCCCCCGGGCGTGCCCAAGTTCGCCGGCCTCGAGCCTTTCGACCTTGTCCGCCTCGGTGCCAGGACCGAACTCGTCCCCTACGCCCGTTTCGACATCGCCGGCGTGGCCGGCATCCCCGCAGAGGGGCCGGCGATCATCGCGGCCAACCACCGCAGCTACTTCGACACCGTCGCCGTCGGCTTGACCGTCCTGCAGTCGGGCCGTCCGCTGCGCTTCCTGGGGAAGAAGGAGGTCTTCGACGCCCCCGTGATCGGTCAACTCGCCCGGGCCATGGGTGGCATCCGGGTCGACCGCGGGACCGAGAGCGCCGGCGACTCCCTCGCCGACGCGACCCGGGCGCTCCAGGCGGGCGAGCTCGTGGCCATCATGCCCCAGGGCACCATTCCTCGGGGCCGAGCGTTCTTCGATCCGGTGCTCAAGGGGAAGACCGGGGTGGCCCGCCTCGCCGCCGCCACTCGTGCACCGGTGATTCCGATCGGCATGTGGGGAACCGAGCAGGTCTGGCCTCGCTCGGCCAAGGTACCGAACGTCTTGAACCTCTCGAACCCCCCGACGATCCGGGTGCGCGTCGGGCGGCCGGTCGAGCTTGCCTACGACGACATCCGCTTCGACACCGAGCGGGTCATGGAGGCGATCATGGCCCTCCTTCCACCCGAGAGCCGTGAGGTCCGCGAGCCTTCCGAAGAAGAACTGCGTCGCTCGAAGCCCTCCTAGGTCGCAGCTATCTGCGGATGAAGACCAGTGAGCGCGAGGCCCCCGCAGACGTGGTGACGACATCGACGAGTTTGCCGTCGCGAGTGATCGACATCGTGTGTCGTTCTGCCGGTGAGGTGGTCGTGAAGTTGATGGTGCCGTCGTTGGCATCGTCATACGGCGTCGACGAAGCCGTCGGGAGGTCGAGGCGGATCTGGCCGTCGGCGGCGGTGATCCGGAAGGCCTGCGGTGAGGCGCTGGCGCTCGTGTTGATCCAGTCGCCCACGAATTTGGCGTAGGCCGGCGCGGCTGTCGCGCTGGGGCTCGTCACCGAGGAAGACTCTTCCGACGGGGCTGCCGTGGTGGCTGTCGCAGGGCTGGTCTGGGCGGTGGTGCCGCTCGTCGCCGCAGCCGTGCCGGACCCGGTCGGAGTTGCAGCGGCGGTGGAGCCCGATCCCGACGATGCGGCTGGAGCGTTCGGATCCTTGCCGTTGGCTGCGAGCTCGGCGGCGGCGGCCGCCTTCGCCTCCTCGGCTGTCGCAACGCCGTCGTCGACGGGAGCTTCGGTGGGCGGTGGGGCGACATCGGGAGCGATCGTCGTGGTCGGCTCATCGGCCGTGGTCAGGCTGCTCGTCGACTTCCCTTTCAACAGCCCTGGCAGCACGGCCGCCAGAACGGCAAGGGCGACCACGGCGGCGAGCAACGGCACGATGAACTTCGGCATCGACGCCTTCTGCACCATGGCGCCGTCGAGCACGATCGGCGGCCGGTCCGGGCCGTGGTTCACGACGACCTGGAACGGACGGTGCTTGTCCGGCCCTCGGGCAAAACCGGATCGCGCGGCCACGTTCACGGCGACGCGCGCGGTCTGTCCGCCCTGGATCGTCACGACCCGGGGGCGCACCTCGAAGGCCAGGAGTTCGTCCGGGTCGCCGGCCTCGACCTCGACGTCGACCGCGCTGTTGCCGCGATTGTCGAGAACGACCTCGTGATGAGCTTTGCGCTTGCTCTCGCTCGTACGCGGCGTGAGTTTGGCGCTCATGTCGACGTAGGGCCGGAGATCGACTTCGCCCTCCTCGACCGTGGTCTGCTCGTCGTCCTCCGACGCCACCACCCGCACGCCGAAGGGCACGGGTCCGAATCCCACGCCGGGCGCTCTCGGCGGGGCGAGGTGCAGATCGACGGTTCCTTCGGCACCCGGAAACAACGAAAGGACGGCAGGAACGACCGTTGTCCAAGCTGAAGGCTGCCCCACCAGGGATACCGAGAACTGGTCGACGACCGAACCGGTGTTGCGGATCCGAACGGTCGTCACGACCATCTCGCCGGGGATGACCGAGACCGACACCGGTTGCAGAACAACACTTCCCGCCATAGGTCGACGGTAGCGGAAGTTCAGGTCAGCGGGACTGACGTGGCCATCGAGCCTGAGAGGGACGACGAGGCCGTCGCCCCTCGCCGAGCGACCAGAATCGGCGCCACTCGGCCGCTTCCGGGCCGTTCAGCGACGGGGTCGTGCCCGCGGCGGCGCGACGGCGGGCGCTCCACCAATCGCTGGATTGCTCGTCGGCGAGGACGGCGACCTCCTGCTCGACGAGCGCCGCCAGATCACGGGGATCGTCGCCGGCGACCGGGAAGATCGGCTTGCCGAAGGTGACCGTCGTCGTCGATGGCGACAGACGACCCGTGCCCTTGCGCAGGATGCGGCGAGTGCCCTCGAGATGGATTGGGACGATGGGCACTCCGGCGCGGATGGCGAGGTAGGCGCCGCCGGCGCGGTGGGGTTGCGACCATCCATGAGGCGAGCGGCCACCCTCGGGGAAGATCAGGAGGCTCCACCCCTCGGACAGCACCTGTTGGGCCAATCGGGTCGAGCGCGGCGAGACCCGCGTGCGCTCGATCGGGATGGCGTTGATGGCGAACGCCCAGAGAAAGCCCTTCCACCGCTTGTCGAAGAAGTAGTCGGCGCCTGCACCCACGACCGTGCGATGACGGAAGCGGTCGGGCAGCGTCGTCAACAAGAGGGGTGTGTCGACGTGGCTGGCGTGATTGGCGGCGAAGACCACCGGCCCCTTGACGTCGGCCAAGCGGTCGGCCCCCATGATCTTCGGCGACGCGAGGGCCGACACCAGGCCCTTGCCGACGCTGTCGAGCACCACCGCGCGAGCGAGACGGGTGGGGTAGCGACGCGCCCAGTCGGTCTCGAAGTTCGTGCCGGTGCGCGACTCGGGCAGCGGCCGATCGACCGTCGTCGGCCAGGTCGGCGCGGTGAACGGGAACGTGCCGCGCAGCCGCTTCATTGCACGTCGGTCATCATGATCGGCGGGTTGTGGAGATGGGTGATCGACGGGTCGCGACCCACGACGTCCTCGGCCATCTCCAACGCGTCGCGCAGTGTCGAGGCCGGCTTGAACCCGAGTCGCCGCACCGACTTCGGATCGCCTCCGACGATGATCACCTGCCCGAGGTGCTGCAGCGCGTGCGCGCACCAGTACCACATGTAAAACGGGTGGACGCCGTGATACGCGTAGCTCGTGCGGTAGAGGTGGATGTACCACGGGTCGGTGGCGAACGACTCTTCGAAGTTCTTCTCGATCTCGACGGGATCGGTGGTCTCGGCCAGCACCTGTTCGAAGAAGTCGATGTAGCTCGGATGGTGCACCGGGTTGAAGGCCCACGGTGTCGGGTGGCTCATGATGAGCACACCCCCCTCGCGCACCAACGGCTTGTTGCGGTAGAGGTTGAAGAAGTACCCGAGGCCCAGGCAGGCGACGAGGATCGGGTTCATGATCGAGTTCACGTTGTAGGGACAGATGTAGGGCAACCCCATGGTGAGGATGTCGGTCTGGCCTTCGACGCTGACGAGTTGCTGCTTGTAGACGTTGGCCGTCGTCACTTCGTGCACGGCCTCGACTTCGCCTGCCTGTACCGACGTCATCGCGTGGGGTGCCTGGATGCCGTGGAAGATCGAGCGCTTCATGCGGTCGGGAACGCGCTCGAGGCCTTTGCTGGCGCCGAGAAACGCCGCGCGATCCTTCGCTGTCCACTCCCACTCGCGCTTCTGAAGAAATCCGAACTGGCTCGGGAACGTGTCGCTGTTGAGGGTGGTCTCGATCTGGAAGATCTTCACGCCGCTGTCGCGCAGCACCTTGCCCATGCGCCACGTCGACGAGTGCAGCTCACTGCGGTGCTGATCCATGAACGACTTCGAGTGCTGCATCGTCGTGACGTTGTGGTGGTGCTTGAGGCTCTTGTACGACGCCAGACCCACGGCCGTCGACTTCCAGCCGCCGTCCATGGCGACGAGGTTGATGTTCACATAGACGATGAGGTCGCTGGTCGCGGCGCGCTTGTTGATCTCGACGTCCTCACCCTGGGGGGTCTGGCCGAGGAGGATGAGGTTGTCGGGGTCTTCGGCGTCGTGTTGCGTCAGCCGGCCATGGGGGGCGAACGCGTCGAACACGCGATTGCCGAGGGCGTGGCGCAGCTCGTCGTCGGTCATGCGTCGGTGCAGCGCCAGGGCGGCGACGAGCACGACGTCGTCGACACCGGCGGCTGCTGCCAGATCCAGCACGGCTTCGATGACGCGCTGGCGGATGTCGGGCCGTTTCATGGGCGGCAGCGGCAACGAGATGTCGTCGAAGCAGATCGTCAGCTTCATGCCGGCGAACAACAGCTCGGCCAAGGGCTTGGAGTCGCCGAGGGGATTGGCCAGCGCATCACGGATGGCGCCGTCGGGATCCTTCAATGCCGCCAGCGGTTCGGGCGGATAGATGACGCGACTGCCGACCGGCAGCTTCTCCAACGAGAAGCCCTCGCCCCGCCAGAACAACGTCGGCGGGGTCGACCGATCGACCTCGAGGATGAACCCGGGACGGGGCATAACTAACGGTTCCTCTCGTTGCGGAGGTCGAAGGCGATCTTGACGGCCCCTCGGCGGCCTGCATTGGCGGCGTGCTCGATGGCTTCGCGATAGCGGTCGAGGGGATAGGTGGCCGACAACAGGCGTTCGAGCTGAGCCGTGCGAACCAGTTCGAAGGCGTTGTCGAAATCGGCGGCCGTGTAGGCGTAACAACCGGTGAGGGTGATCTCGCGGTGCCAGAGGCTGGTGAGGTCGACGGTGGTGACGCCGGGCATGCCGACCATGAGGATGTGCCCGCCGGGCGCAACGACGCGAAGCGCTTGGGCGAGGGATGCCTCGGAGCCGACGCAATCGATCACGACGTTGGCCCCGCCGGTGAGTTGTGATCCGAACTGCAGCGACCGGGTGGTCGACCGGACGGCGCGCTCGAGGGAGTCGGGTTCGACCACCCGATCGGCGCCCAGTTCTTTGGCCCAACGGCGCTGTTCGGGATGCTTGGCCGTGGCGATCACGGTGGCGTTGTGGTCGTCGGCTCGGAGAGCCGCAACCGTGAGCAGGCCGAGGGTGCCGGCGCCGATCACGGCGGTCACGTTCTCGCCGCGTCCGATCAGATCAGGCACGCGGGCGACGGCGTGCACGGCGCAAGCGGTCGGCTCGACGAGCACGGCCGCCTCATCGCTCATCCCGTCGGGCACGCGGTGGAGTTGCGACTGGTGAGCCACCAGGGCGAGACTCCAGCCGCCGCCGGTGTCCTCACAGAAGCCGGTCTGCAGACCGGGTGACAGGTGCCCGAACGTCGTGTGCTCGCAGCGGTTCGTCATTCCGTCGCGGTCGCACCAGGCGCACGGTGGAGTCACGTCGCGCGCCGCGCACGTCAGGGTCGGTTGCAGGACGACCCGCGCACCATCGTCGAGTTCGCCGACTACCTCGTGTCCGGGGATGAACGGGAACGACACGAGGGGTTCGAAGTACCGGCTCGAGTGGCCGTCGATGGTGGCCAGGTCAGAGCCACAGATGCCGGCGAGTCGTGGCCGCACGCGGTGCCAGTCGGGTCCGGGCAGCGCCGGCTCGTCCACGTCGGCGGCCAAGCGGAGAGGCCCGACTCGGGCGCCCCGCCCGGGCGAGAGCCGACCCGCCACCGTGGCCGCGGCGTACTTGGCGATCTTGCGCTCGAAGAGCAGCGCTCTCACGTCCGCTCCCCCCCCGCGCCAGCCGTTTTGACACCTGGATCCGGCGCCAGGGCGCCGGATCCAGGTGTCAAAAGGCGGGGGGTGCGGGAGAGGTGGGGTCCGCCGGGGCCGATCGGAAGGAGGGGACGGGGCCCGCCAGGAGCCTTCGTCCACTGCTCGACGTGCCACCCTCGCTTGCGGGCGATGGCTGCGAGCTTGGGTTCGGGGTTCACGGCGACGGGATGGCCGACGACCTCGAGCATCGGAAGGTCCGAGGCCGAGTCGGCATAGGCCACTGATTCCTCGAGCGAGAGGCCTTCGGCATCGGCGTAGCGCATCATCGCCAGGGCGCGAGCTTCGCCCGTTGGCGGGCCTTCGATCAGCTCGCCCGTGTAGGTCGATTCGTCCGGCGACGTCGACAACGTGGCACACACGATCTCGTCGAACAGCGGCCTGAGGGGCTCGACCACGAAGCTGAGTGCGCCAGTGATGAGGATGGTGCGATGCCCGAGAGCGCGATGTTCGCGCACGCGGCGGATGCCGCTCGGGAACGACTTGGTGATGATCAGTCGGGTGAACAACTCCCACGCATCGGCTTGCGTCCGGTCGACCGGGGCGCCCTCGTAGCGGCGATAGAAGTGCCGAAGGAAGTCGCCTCGATCGCGTCGGTCGAGGGCCAGGAGCGACGGCGCTTCCTTCAACATGCGGGCCGTGAACCGCAGCCGCTCGTCGGTCGGGAGATGGCGGGTCGCCAGCCAGGAATACGACTCGACGACGTTCGAGGCGATGAGGGTGTTCTCGAGGTCGAAGGCGGCGATGTGGCGGTCGGGGGAGAGGATCGCTTTGCGGCCACGCTCGTGGCGCGTGGGGCCGACGCGCTTGCCCGGGGTGGTGCGCACCCGGGCGTGCTCGACCACCGACGGCAGATGGATCGACTGGACGAAGTGATCCCAGTCGATGACCGCCGGATCGAAGCTGAACAAGGCGCGGTCGCGATCGTCGAGTGAATCGGACAGCGCGACGAGTCGGTCGACCCGATAGATGGCCTCGGTCTCGGCATACGCGCCGTAGAGCTCGACGTAGCCGCGAGCCCGATCGATCTCGGCCCGCCGATCCTCGAGCGTCGCGCCGAACGCGGCCTGCTTCCCGCGAACGGGGAGGGCAGTCGCCACCCTCTGGGCGGCGTCCATAACTTTCGTGGCTCGCTGCCACTGCCGGGTCACGCGCCCGCGTCCGGGGAACGACCACTTCGGCACGACGATCGGCGCGCCGTCGGTGTCGTAGATCGGGTTGCGAGTGAAG
>JBKJLN010000206.1:0-3445 GCA_046596935.1 Acidimicrobiales bacterium | reverse complement strand
GGGCCCCGATCCTGTTCGCCCACGCAACCGGTTTCCACGGTCACGTGTGGCGTCCGTTGGCGGAGGAACTGCAGAGCAGTTTCCGATCCGTCATCTTCGACGAACGGGGCCATGGCGACACGCCGCCATCGCCGGCCGGTCAGAGCTGGCACGGGTTCGCCCTCGACGCGCTGGCCGTGGTCGACGACGCCGGCCTGGATCGCCCTTTCGGCGTCGGTCACTCCGCCGGCGGCGCCGCGCTGATCCTGGCCGAGTTGGCGCGACCGGGGACCTTTCGATCCCTGTGGCTGTTCGAGCCGATCCTCCCTCCGTGGAGCGGTGACGCGATCGAGTCGCGCGCCAACCCGCTGGCCGGAGGCGCCCGCAAGCGGCGGGAGGTCTTTCCCTCCCGAGCGTCGGCATTCGACAACTACGCAGGAAAGCCGCCCTTCTCCGTCCTCGACCCCCGCGCCCTTCGGGCCTATGTCGACTTCGGGTTCGACGACCTCGATGACGGGACCGTGCGCCTCAAGTGCCGGGGCGAAATCGAGGCGGCAACGTATGAGATGTCGACGATGCACGACGCGGCGGCCCGTTTGTCCGAGGTCACCTGCCCCGTGGTGCTGGCCTCCGGAGCCAGGACTGACACTCCGTTCGGCCCCGATCTGATGGATCGGCTCGTAGCCGACCTCCCGCATGGCCGAACCGAGCCCTTCGCCGAGCTCGGCCACTTCGGCCCCCTCCAGGATCCGGCCACCGTCGCCGCGTCAATCCGCCGGGCGTTCTCCTGATCGCCCCGCTGTTCGTCGCCCTCGGCGCCATCGCCCAGGGAGTCACGGGCCTGGGGTTCTCCCTTGTCTGCGCGCCCGTGCTCATCGCCGTCCTGGGTCCGCGCGAAGGCGTCCGAACGGCCCTGGTGTTGAGTACCGCCCTCAACGTCGCTCTCCTCGTGCGCACGCATCGATCGGTCATGGTGCGCGAGGGCGCCGTCCTCCTCGTTCCGGCGGTGGCGACGACACCGTTCCTCGCCTATGCGTCGCGGCGAATCGACGGACGGATCCTGACCGTGGCGGCGGGCGTGCTGACCGTGCTGAGCGCCGCCGCCCTCGCTTCAGGACTCCGATGGACGCGGGGCACCCGTCCCGCCGCCGCCATGGCCGCAGGCGTCACCAGCGCGGCGATGAACGTCGTCGGCAGTATCGGCGGCCCCGCCATTGCGCTCTATTCGGTCAACGCCGGCTGGCCACCCGAGCGGGCCCGACCCACGCTGCAGGTCATCTTCCTCGCCACCAACCTGGTCGCCGTCGCCAGCCTCGGCCTTCCTCATCGCGCCCGTGGCCAATGGATCCTGGCCGTCGCCCTCGTTCTCGGCCTCTTCGCCGGGGTGCAACTGCACCGACGGATCAATCCAACGGTGGCCCGCAATGCCACCCTCGGCGTGGCCGCCCTCGGTGGACTCGTCGCCGCCACCCGGGCCCTCCTCTGAGGCGAATCACACCGATGTGATCTGCGTGTCACACCCTCGGCGTATCGTGATCCGTGTGAGCCTCCCGCTGCCGACATCGCTGTCGCCCTCGAAGGTCTCGTCCTTCAGGGACTGCGCACTGGCGTTTCGGTTCTCGGCCATCGACAAGCTCCCCGAACCGCCCTTCCTCTCGGCCACGAAGGGCACGCTCGTGCACCGGGCGCTGCAACTGCTGTTCTGGGACGAGCCGCAGGGCGGGCGCACCCTCAGTGCCGCGTTGGCCAAGCTCGAGCGGGCGAAGCTCGAGATGGCCGTCGATCCTGAGTTCACCGGGCTCGAGCTCGGCGACGACGACAAGGACGTGTTCTTCGACGAGGCCGACGCCCTCGTGCGCAAGTACTTCGAGCTCGAAGATCCGAACGAGGTCCGCGTCCTGGGCGTCGAGCTGAAACTCGAGGCTCGGATCGGGTCGCTCCTGCTCCGGGGCATCATCGATCGACTCGAACTCGACGCCGACGGCGAGCTCGTGATCACCGACTACAAGACGGGGAAGTCGCCCTCCGCCAACTTCGAACAAGCTCGCATGGGTGGCGTCCACTTCTATGCCTTTCTCTGCGAGCAGGTCTTCGGCCGGCGACCGGCCCGCATCCAGCTCCTCCATCTGGCCGATCCGGTCGCCATCAGCCTCGTTCCGAGCGAACAGTCGATCCGCGGGCTCCGCAACCGGACGCAGGCCATCTGGACGGCCGTCGAGCAGGCGTGTGAGACCGAGAGCTTCGCTCCCAAGGTGTCGAGGCTCTGCGACTACTGCTCGTTCAAGGCCTACTGCCCCGAATTCGGGGGAGACCTCGACGCCGTTCCTCGCCTCGTCGGCGACGCCGACGCCGTCCCGCCGCTCGCCCTCGCTCCCGCCTGACCCCGTTTCCGCCGCTACCCTCCGGCGATGGCCGCAGGCACCCTGGTCTGGTTGCAGCGCACGCCGTCTCGTCGGGCGCCGTGCGAGGCCGTCGACTCCGGCGTGCTGCGGATTGACTCCGGCCTCGAAGGAGATCGACACGCCCGGCCGGCGTCGAGTCGTCAGGTCGTTCTCGTCTCCGCCGAGGTGCTCGATCAGCTCGGCCTTCCCTACGGCGCCACCAGGGAACAGCTGACCATCGCCGGCCTCGGTCCGCTCGGCGCCGGCGACATCGTGACCATCGGCGACGCCCGCGTCGAACTCGTCCGGGAGCGGGTTCCGTGTCGAGTGATGGAAGGGGTCCGGAAGGGGCTCGAGCACGAGCTGCGGGGACGGGGCGGTTGGTGCGGCCGCGTCACGGCCACCGGTGCGATCCGGATCGGCGATCCGGTCACCCTGGTGCCGGCGGCCACGACCGACGGCGACCCCCCGTGGTTGCACGACTATCTGTTGGCGATCACGGCCTGGGAATCGTCACCTCCGAAACCGGCAGAGCCTTCCGGATGGGGCTTTCCGGAGCGGCTGGCCCACCTCGTCGCCTGGGACGAGCGCGGCGCCGAGCGCATCGACGCCCTGGCCTCGGGCGCCCCCGACCAGCATTGGGGTGCCGATGACATCGACGGATTCAACGCGGCGGCCGTGGCCCGCCTGGCGCCGCGGGGTAGTGATGACCTCGACCGACTGTGGGTGCTGCACGACACCTGCTCGACCGCGGTCGTCGAAGCCGCCCGCCGCCATTCCACGATCGCTTCGGCGTGGGTGAAGGCACTCACCGCCCACTACCAGGAGCACACCTGATGCCCATCACCTTCCGCATGCCCACCTCCGGCGCCATGGGCGGCGCCGTCGACGCCTTCGACCAGCGGGTCGACTCCGCCTTCGACATCCTTCGCGGGCGCCCGTGGGCCGACCGCCTCTTCTATGGCGCATCGGCACTGGCCGATCACGGGATGATCTGGCTCATGCTCGGCGCCCTTCGCGGCCTGCGCTCCGATCGCGATTGGCACGCCGCCGTGCGGGTCGGGGCCGGCGTCGGCGTCGAGTCG
>JBKJLN010000200.1:0-2910 GCA_046596935.1 Acidimicrobiales bacterium | reverse complement strand
GTCAGCGTTCAGGTCTGCGCGTCGAACAACCAGGGCTCCTACGCCTTCCGCTGCCCCGAGTGCACGGTGGCCGTCTCCAAGTTCGCCGAGCAGCGCATCGTCGACCTGCTCGTGTCGTCCGGGGTGCGGCTGGCGGTCTGGAGCCTGCCGGCGGAGCTCGACGAGAGCCATTCCGGGGATCCGATCGATTACGACGATCTGCTCGAGTTTCACCTTCTTCTCCAGCAGGAGGGCTGGTTCGAGCGTCTGACGTTGCCTGTTGGTCGGTCTGAGGAATAGCTCGTCTGGGCGGGTCGGCGGGGCCCTCCACGCTCAGAGACTTGGTCAAATCGTTCGCTTTGGAGGGCCCCGCCGACCCTTGCATGATCCGTCCGGTGACTTGCCTGGGTCTTAGGATCCGGTTGTGATCTGGTTGATTCCTGTTGTGCTCGTCGCCTTGTTGGCGGTGCCGTTGGCCTTTGGGGTTCGGGGGTGCCTTGTCGAGGTTCGGCTGTTGCGGGCGTCGCTCGGTTCCTTCGGGGAGTTGGGGGCCGACGTCGGTTCGTTGCGGGCGGATGTGGTTGCTTTGCGGGGCGGGTTGCCGGACAAGGGGTTGCGGACTCGTCCGGTGGAGTCGGTCGCCTCGTAGACTCCCGTGGCTATGCGGAGCGTCGGGAACTAACCATGGGAAGCATCGGAGCCCCCGAGATCCTGGTGATTCTGGTCGTCGCCCTGCTGGTGTTGGGGCCGGAGCGGCTGCCCGAGGCGGCGCGTCAGGCCGGAAAAGTGCTGGCTGAGGTTCGGCGGATGAGCAGCGGTTTCCAGGCAGAGTTGCGCGACGCGCTCGACACGCCGTTGGCGGGTCCGCCGGCGCCGCCCATGGACGGCGGGGCTGCGGGCTCAGCGGCGGGCTCCGGAACGGCGGGGGCCGACCAGAAGTTCTTGTGGAGTGACCTGCCGACGTCGAGTAGCGAGTCGTCCCCGTGACGTTGCTCGACGACGAGGCGGCGGCGAAAGCCTCGCCGAAGCCGCCACCGACACCGTCGGATCAGGACCGGATGACCCTGGGCGAGCACCTTGGTGAGCTCCGAGGGCGAATCGTCAAGACGGTCGGCGCCCTCTTGGTGGGGTCGATCATCGGCTTCATCCTCTCGAACCGGGCACTGAGTTTCCTCATCGATCCCTACTGCGCGGCGCAGAAGGGCAAGTCGTGCCAGTTGGTCGTCATCGACCCGTTGGAGGGCTTCGGGACGCGCATCAAGCTGGCGTTGTTCATCGGCTTCGTGATCGCGGCTCCGGTGATCTTGTGGCAGGTGTGGCGCTTCGTCACGCCCGGCCTTCACAAGAACGAGAAGCGGTACGCCATCCCGTTCATCGTCTCGTCGATCCTTCTGTTCCTCGCCGGCGCGGCCATCGCCGTCGGCACCTTTCCGAAGGCGCTCGAGTTCTTGATCGTCGTTGGCGGACCGAACCTGGTGCCGCTGTTCAGTCCGTCGAAGTATCTGCGGCTCTACATGCTCGTCGTCTTGGCGTTCGGGGTCTCCTTCGAGTTCCCGATCCTTCTGGTGTTCCTCCAGCTGGCGCACATCCTCAAGAGCGGCCAGCTGAAGAAGTGGCGACGGGGAGCCATCATCTCGATCTTCATCTTCGCCGCCGTCATCACGCCGAGCCAGGATCCGATCACGCTCTTCGCCATGGCGGTGCCGATGTTGTTGTTCTACGAAGCCAGCATCCTGATCGGAAGGCTGCTGAAGCGGTAGAACCAACTTCTGTGGATCGTGCGGGATTCGTCGCCTCCCTCGGCTTCGAGCTCGATCCCTTCCAGGTGCGGGCCTTCGATGCGCTCGACGCCGGCCGCTCGGTGCTCGTGGCTGCGCCCACCGGCTCGGGCAAGACGGTGGTGGCGGAGTACGCCGTGGCCAAGGCATTGGCTGCAGGGGGCAAGGCGTTCTACACCACGCCCCTCAAGGCGCTCTCGAACCAGAAGTTCCGCGATCTCGTCGCCCGCCACGGGCGCGACAACGTGGGCCTGCTGACCGGTGACAACGCCGTCAACGGTGATGCCCCCATCGTCGTCATGACGACCGAGGTCCTCCGCAACATGATCTACGGGGCTTCCCGTTCCCTCGATCGTCTGCGCTATGTCGTGCTCGACGAGGTCCATTACCTCCAGAACGCCTATCGCGGGCCGGTGTGGGAGGAGGTCATCATCCACACTCCGCAGGAGGTCGACCTCGTCTGCCTCTCGGCCACCGTGAGCAACGCCGAGGAGTTCGCCGACTGGATCGCCACGGTGCGAGGCGCCACCGAGACAGTCATCGAGGAGGCCCGTCCGGTCGACCTCCACAACCTCTATCTCGTCGGCGACCGAGCGCTCGAGCGTCCTCTGCTGCTGCCGACGTTGATCGACGGTCGGCCCAATGCGGAAGCAGAGAATCTCGATCGGGAGGAAGCGAGGGCCGTACGCGACAACGTCCGCCCAGTCCGCGGCGCCCGTCGCGGCCGCCTCTTCACGCCCCGGCGTACCGCCGTCGTGGAGTTGCTCGGACAACGCCGCATGCTTCCGGCGATCTACTTCATCTTCAGCCGCGCGGCCTGCGACGACGCCGTCTCGCAGTGCCTGAACGAAGGGATTCGGCTCACGACTGCGGAGGAGCGAACTGAGATCCGTGCGATCGCCGCCGAGCGGTTGTCGTCGCTCTCGGACGCCGACCTGCGGGTGCTCGACCACGGGCGTTGGCTCGCCGGCTTGGAGGCCGGGATCGCCGCCCACCATGCCGGGATGGTTCCGCCCTTCAAGGAGGCCGTCGAGGCCTGCTTCAACCGCGCCCTGGTGAAGGTGGTGTTCGCCACCGAGACCCTCGCCCTCGGCATCAACATGCCGGCGCGATCGGTCGTGATCGAGAAGCTGACCAAGTGCACCGGCGAGAC
>JBKJLN010000131.1:0-7595 GCA_046596935.1 Acidimicrobiales bacterium | reverse complement strand
CGCACGACGGGCACGGCCCGGGAACTTAGGCGAGGGGGCCCACCGCCGGAACAGGGAGGGCCGGGCGCGGATCATCCATAGCCCGGGCACAAGCCGTAGGTTCTTGTCGTGCGGCTGCTGATCGTGTCGAACGACTTCACTGACGCGCACCACCGCGCCCTGGTGGACCTGGCGGGCGGTGATCCTCTCGACGTCGTCGTCGCCAGCGGGCCGGCACTCCCCGAACTCGGGGCCTTCGACGCCGTCGTGCTCGACGGGGAGCCACCGGCCCTTTCTGCCGCCGATCTCGGCCTGGTCGAGGGGTTCGTCGAGCGGGGCGGAGCGATTGTTGCGCTCGACCCGCCCGCAGGGCTCGGCGAATTCTGGGTCGCTCTTCTCGGCGTGCAGCCGGCGGGTCAGGCGTTCTCGTCGGCGGAATACTTCGGGCGTCTCGTCGACCGTTCCGCCGGCGCCCGGCTGGCCGAGGAGTTCCCCTTCACGGCGCGCCTTCGTCCCTTGCAGCTCGACGAGCGGAACGGTGCGACCGTCGCCGTCTCGGTCAGCGTCGGCTTCCGCGACCATCCGATCGTCACGGCCCGTCGCGTCGGACGCGGACGAGCCATCGCCTGCGCCGTCGGCACCGAGAGCTTCCGGGGCACGCCGATCCCGACGTTCCTCCGGCGCTCGATCGTCGACGCCGGTGCGGCGTCGCCGCCGGCTCCTATCGGTATTGCCATCGTCGGGTACGGCCCGTTCGGCGGGATGGGCTACTACCACGGACTCGGTATCGCCTCCACCCCCGGCCTCGAGCTCGTCGCCGTGGTCGACCCGAGCGACGAGCGGCGCAAGGCGGCGGAGAACGACTTCGACGGACTGAGCGCCTACGCCACCGTCGACGACGTCGTCGGCGACCCGTCCGTCGACCTGGCCATCGTCGCCACGCCCCCATCCGCACACTTCGCACTGACCCGCCAGTTGCTCGAGGCGGGCAAGCACGTGGCCTGTGAGAAGCCGCTGTGTCTGACCGCCGCGCAGGCCGATGAGCTCATTGCGCTCTCGGCGGCCAACCAGCGGATGTTGACCGTGCACCAGAACCGACGCTGGGATCCCGACTTCCTGGCGGTGCGGCGCGCCGTCGATGCCGGCCTCCTCGGCGACCTCTTCAACGTGGAGACCTTCGTCGGCGGCTTCGAGCATCCGTGCCGGGCTTGGCACTCCGACGTCGCCGTGTCCGGCGGTGCTGTTTACGACTGGGGCTCCCATCACGTCGACTGGATCCTCCAGCTTCTCGGGAGCGCACCGACGAGGGTGACCACCTTCGGTCACAAGCGGGTGTGGCACGACGTCACCAACCTCGATCAGCTCCGCCTCCACCTGGCGTGGGATGACGGCCGCGAGGCGGAGTTCTTCCAGAGCGACATCGCCGGCGTGCGCCGACCGAAGTTCTTCGTCCAGGGAACCGCCGGCACGCTCGTGGGCCATTACCGCCCCTTGGCCTTCGAACGGATCGAGCCCGGTCGCGGGTACGTCTCGGATCGGCCGCACCACGCCGAGGCGCCGGCCGATCTGACGCTGGCCCGATACGAGAGCGGCTACGGGCTGACGGAGACGGCCCTGCCCGTAGCCCCCGAGCAGCGATACGGCTTCCACCGCAACCTCGCCGACCACCTCCATCTCGGTGAGCCGCTCGCCGTCACCGCCGCCTCCGTCCGATCAGTGGTGGCCGTGCTCGAAGCGTCGCAGCGCTCGTCCGACGAGGGCGGCCGCGTCATCGAGCTCGAGACTTGAGCGATCGGGGCTCGCGGCTCGACCTGCCGTCTTCCGGAGTGGCCGGCGAAGGGCGGGGGGCACCACCCGTGCGCTGGGGCATCGTCGGCGCCACCGCCAACATCGCCCAGGCCGCGGTCCTCCCGGCACTCTCGGCCAGCCCCAAGAACGAGGTCGTTTCGGTCGCCAGCCTCGGCCGGCCGGAAGGGGGCTACGACACCTTCGGGGCGACGCACGTCGCTGCGTCCTACGAGGACGTCATCGCCAACCCGGATGTCGAGGCGATCTACGTGCCCCTTCCGAACAGTCTCCATCCGGAATGGACCATCAAGGCCGCCGAAGCCGGCAAGCACGTGTTGTGTGAGAAGCCGTTGGCCTCGACGGCTCTCGAGGCCACGGCGATGGCTGCGGCCTGCGAGGCCGCCGGCGTGTTGCTCTTCGAGGCCTACATGACGCCCTTCCATCCGCGCTCGGCGGTGTTCGACGACGTCGTGCGCTCGGGCCGCCTCGGCGAGCTCCGCTTCGCCCGCACCGCCTTCACCGGGATCTTGAAGGACGAGAGCAATCACCGCTGGCAACCCGAGATGGGCGGTGGCGCTCTCCTCGACGTCGGCATCTACTGCCTGGCTCCGTTGTTGCGGGCCGCCGGCCGCTCGCCGCTCGCTCTGGCCGCCAGCGCGGCCATGACCCCGTCCGGTGTCGACAGCTCGTTCTCCGGCTGGCTCGACTTCGGCGCCGGCTTCACGGCGTCGTTCGAGTGCTCGTTCGAAACACCCGAACGCCAGCAGATCGAAGTGGTGGGTACCGACGCAGCACTGACGATGGAACGGACGTTCACACCGGGCCCCGACGACACCCGGCTCACGCTGCTTCACCGCAGCGGCGAAGTAGAGGCACTCGAGAGCAAGGGCGGGAACAGCTATCGCGGCATGGTCGATCACGTGGCCACCGTGCTGCGCGGTGGCGCCGATCCCCGCCGAACCCCGGCCGACGCCATCGAGGTCGCCGGGCTGATCGATCGTCTCCGCCTGATCGCCGCAGCGACGCCAGGTTCCGGGTCTTCGGGTACGGGGATTTCCGAATGAGCGGGCCTCGGACGATCCGAGTCGCCGTGACCGACGGACTCGAGCTCAACGTCTTGCGCTGGTCGCCCGATGATGGGCGCCGCGGCGGCGCGCCGTTCGTCCTGGTGCACGGGTTGGCATCGAACGCCCGGCTGTGGGATGGCGTTGCCGGCGAGCTGGTCTCTCGCGGCCATCCGGTCTTCGCCGTCGACCAGCGAGGCCATGGGCGCTCCGACAAGCCCGACACCGGCTACGACTTCGTCACCGTCGTCGACGATCTGGCGTGCGTCATCGAATCCATCGGCGGTCCACCGCCGATCGTCGCCGGCCAGTCATGGGGCGGAAACGTTGTGCTCGAGTTGGCCGCTCGGCGACCCGACCTCGCACGGGGCATCGCCTGCGTCGATGGCGGCTGGATCGACCTCAGCCGGTTCTCCACTTGGGAGGAGTGCGAACGGGCCTTGGCGCCTCCCCGTACGACCGGAATGGCCGCCACCGAAATCGAAGCCATGTTGCGGGGTCGCCACGCCGACTGGCCTGAGACCGGCATCCTCGGCGCCCTTGCCTGTTTCGAGGTGCGCAGCGACGGGACGGTCTCCCCATGGCTGAGCTACGACCGCCACCTCCGAATCCTGCGGGCTCTGTGGGAGCAGCGGGTCGACGAGGTCTATCCGTTGGTCAAGGCGCCCGTGCTGCTGTTGCCATGCGACGACGGATCGGCGTGGAGCGACCGCAAGCGTGAGGAGGTAGCCGTGGCCGAATCCGCTCTGGCGAACTCGCGCACCCACTGGTTCGAGGCCGAACACGACGTCCATGCCCAACACCCGAGAGCGGTGGCCGATGTGTTGATGGGTGCTCTCGAAGAAGGCTTCTTCGGATGAGCGGGCTCCCTCGGCTGCTCGTCCTCATGGGATCGGGCGAGACCAGCCCGACCATGGTCAAGACGCATCGCGAGCTCCTCGCCCGCACCGGGACGGCGCCGGCGGTGTTGCTCGACACGCCATTCGGTTTTCAGGCCAACGCCCCGGATCTCACCGCCCGCGCCCAGGGGTACTTCCGCGACAGCGTGGGGCGGGAGTTGTCGCTGGCGTCCTACACCTCGAAGCGTGAGCTCGGCTCGGTCGGATACGAGTCGACGCTCACGACCATCCGCGACGCCGGGTATGTGTTCGCCGGTCCGGGGTCGCCCACCTATGCCCTCGAGCAATGGTCGGAGAGCGCCATCCCGCAGCTGTTGCGCTCGAAGCTCACTGACGGCGGGTGCGTCACGTTTGCCAGCGCAGCGGCGCTGACGATGGGGGTGCGGACGATTCCCGTCTACGAGATCTACAAGGTGGGAGCCCCGGCCGAGTGGGCCATCGGCCTCGACCTCCTCAGGGAGACGGGCCTGTCGGCGGCGGTCATCCCCCATTACAACAATGCCGAGGGTGGTAACCACGACACCCGCTACTGCTACCTCGGCGAGTCGCGCCTTGCCGTCATGGAACACCAGCTTCCCGAGGGCGCGTTCGTCCTCGGCATCGACGAACACACCGGCGTGATTCTCGATCTCGAGGCCAAGAGCGCCACCGTCGTCGGCATCGCCGGCGTCACCATCCGAGCCAGCGGGAACAGCGAGACCATCCCTTCCGGCACGACACTCGCCATCGACGAGATCGCCGCCATCGCCGCTCGCCTGCGCTCCGGCGACGATGGCTCATCCACTGGCTCGGGAGCAGCTGGCTCGGCCGCTCCGGCCAACGAGGACACGGCAATCGCAGCCGGTGACGACGGAGGAGGAGCGTCCAGCCCTCTGCTGGCGGGGATCGCCGAACGAGAAGCCGCCTTCGCAGCCGCCCTTGCGGCCAAGGACGTGCAGCGCGCCGCACAGGCGCTCCTCGACCTCGAGGCCGACCTCCACGCGTGGTCAGCCGACACGATGCAGTCGGACGAGCTCGACCAGGGCCGAGCAGCGGTGCGATCAATGGTCGTTCGGCTCGCCGCCCTGGCGGAGACGGGTGCCCAGGATCCGAAGGACCTCGTCGGTCCGTTCGTCGAGTCGTTGCTCGACCTGCGCAAACAGGCGAGGGCCGACAAACGATTCGCCGACGCCGACGCCGTGCGCGATCAGCTGGTAGCGCTCAAGGTCGAGGTACGCGATACGCCCGCCGGCACCGAGTGGGATCTCGGCTGAGGCCGAGCAGTCGGCTGGTACGCTCACCCGCTCCTTCACTGCCGTTCCGAAGGGTCCGAGCCCCCATCGTCTAGTGGCCTAGGACACCACCCTTTCAAGGTGGCAGCACGGGTTCGAATCCCGTTGGGGGTGCCACCAAAGCGCAGGTCAGAGGCTCTCTCCGGAGGGCCACCCGCATTTCCAAGGCGATTCAACTGACAGTGAGCGAATTGGTGCGCGACTCGGACCAAGACCGTGCGGAGTGGCAAGAGAGCGGCACCGCGGGAGTTGGCGGCCATCGTGGCGGCTGCCGACAAGGGGGCGCTCGTCCTCCTGCTCCTCGGCGAGGCGTCTGAGCCCGACGGTCTCTCAGGATCGGAGATCGCGCCAGCGCCAAGGAGATCCTTGGAGGAGGAGCTCTGGGTCGCCGGTCCACAGGGTCGCATCCGTCGCGATGGTGAGCGCGGCGGCGAAGGCGTCGGCATAGGCCATCGAGTGGTCGGCCTTGATGCGAGCGGCGTCGAGGACGAGCCGCTCGTCAGGAAGACGGGCATCGATGACGTCACGCAGGTCGCGCACCGTCTCGGTGGCTTTGTCGTCACCGTGTAGCCGACGGAGCACGTAGAAAATCTCCCCGATATTGATCCACGACATGAGCGGCTTGTCGTGCTCGAGAAGATCGGCCACCGCCTCCGCCGCCGGGTGTGCGTCCTCGAGGTAGCGCACCACCGCCCACGAATCCAGGACGACGGTCATCGTAAGACTTCTCGGGCGCGTTCGCTCGCTCGTTCACGCGTCAACTCGTCGCTCAGCGGTGAGCCTCGGAAGCGGCCGCGGAGGGGTTGGCGGTGCTCGGCTGGGCGGACCGCCACGTGGTCGCCGTGGAGCCAGAAGTTGACCTCGTCGCCCGGCTCGATCCCGAGCTCGTCGCGAAGCTCCTTCGGGATGACGACCTGTCCTTTCGGCCCGACGCGACGAGTCATACCGTGTAGTATAACCATTGTTCCTTCCTCGTCACCGAGGGCAGCTCGGTGAGGGACTCGAGGCCGCAACGTTTTGTTCGAGCTCGAACTGCAGGCCGGGTCGAACGTCCAGTTCAGGCGAGATCGACGTCGACGAAACGGCCGGCCGCACGCTCGGTCTCGACCTCACGCAGCCATGCGAGCACCGCGTCCTTCGTGTCGAGACGGCGTCCATCCATGGTGATCGACGTGTCGTCGCGCGTCGCCGGCCCGGCGCTCTCGACGCGTGCGATGAACTCGTCGCTCGCCAGGGGAAGCAATCGTCCCACCATGCCTACAGGGTTCCCGCCTCCGCGGCGTCTACGGGAAGGAAGTCGCCGTTCTCCATGCCGAACTGGCGCAACTCGAGATCGTTATCCTCCGCCAGCCGGAGGGCGGCATCCGAGGAACCCAGGCGCGACGCCAGCTGCGTCGCCCCCGAAGGGATGTGGCGAGCAAGCAGCTTGTGGAGCGCCCGCCGCTCGAGTCGCCGGACCAACGTCTTCGCGAAGACGGCATCGGGGTCGTCCCCGTCGACGAACTTCGCCCCCGCGTCGCCCAAGTAGAAGCGGTTGCCTTGCACGAACGGCAGCGCAACCAGCACCAGCCCGGCGACGCCAGAGCCGACGAACGTACCGGGTGTCGGCGCGGGCGACAGTTCGCGGTGGGTGAGCAGCAGCCGGGGCGGTGCCTCGGTGCGAGACAGGATGTCTCGCACCGAGGCCAGGCGCTCAAGCGCAATCCCCGGCTGCTCCAGTTGCAGGAACACATGGATGCCCGACGAACCAACGACATCCTCGACGACCTCGACGGTCTCCCCCGGGGTGAGGAAGAACTGGTAACCGACAGACCGCATCATCAGCAGCTGTCCCCACCCTTGAAGTACGGGCTGAATCCGGGCCGCTGACCCACTTGGGCCTCAATGTCGTTGAGTGCCAGGATCTCCCGCGGCACGGGGTTCCCGAACCGGTCGGTCAGCCCGACGTTCTCTCGGTAAATGCTGCCGTCCGGGGCGCTCATCGTGATGTCCGGCCTCCTCGCCGACTTCGAGCCACCGGGCGTCCGCAAGAACTCCTCCTTCAAATTGCCGCCGCTGAGATGCACGAAGCGCTGCGCGAGCAGCTCGGCGATCCGCGCGGCGATCGTCAGGTTGTGTGGCCCCGTCCGCCACGGCTTCGGCCCAGGCTTGCACGGCGGGCCACCCCGCCGCGCTCCTGCACCGTCAGCGGCTGGCTACGGCTTCCGTTCGAGCTCGCGCTCGACCTCCGAGGCGCGAGGCCGGCAGCTGTCGAGCGCGGGGCCGGTGACCTCCGCGCAAGACCTCGACGAGGGAGTACCGGTGTCGAGTACTACGGCCACTGGCTTCGCATCGAGCCCCAAATGCCGGCTCTGGCAGTCTCATGGCGCGAAGTTGAGGGCGTGGCTGTCTCTGGATGGCAGTTCGCACAGAGCGCGACCCGCGCCGGTCCTCGCATCGATCATCGCCCAGGCCGGCTGACGAAGACGGAGCGGGGTTGCGCCCGCTCCGTCACATCATGTTCTGATGGGCTACTTCCTCATCAAATGGGCTTCACCGCGCTGGCCTGCATGCCCTTCTGGCCCTTGGTGGCCTCGAACTCCACGCGCTGGCCC
>JBKJLN010000319.1:0-4419 GCA_046596935.1 Acidimicrobiales bacterium | reverse complement strand
CAAGGTCATCGGATCGGTCGACACCGCCGAATTCGTCGTTGCCCTCGGCGCCAGCATCGGCTTCCTTCTCGGGTTGCGATGGAGCGAGATCCCGCTCGGCACCGTGCTGGCGCTTCTTGGTGGCGGCCTCCTCGCCGCTCCACTGGCTGCGTACCTCGTGCGCATCGTGCCGGCGTCGACCTTGGGTGTCGCCGTGTCGGCCTCGATCCTGTTGACCAACGCCCGCACGCTGGCCAACACCTTTGGCGTCCACGGGCCGGCCCGCTCGGCCATCTACCTCTCGATCCTCGCTGTCGTGGCCCTCGTGTTCACCTGGAACCGGGCCCGCGTGAGCGCCAGCCCGGCGGGGGAACTGGCACCAGTCGAATAACGGCGGGAGCGTTCAGCTCGCCGGCAGGTTCGGTAAGGATGACGGGGATGCCGAACGGCCAGGACCTCGCCGAAGTCCTGGCCGATCTCCGTATCGCCATCGCCGGGACGCGGTTCGATCTGGCCGGCGAGGGCGTCGACGCAGCCAGGGCCGAGCGCGACGCCACGCTGCGCCAGATCGACGACTACTTGTTGCCGCGATTGCGGTCGCTCGATGCGCCGTTGCTGGCCGTCGTCGGCGGGTCGACCGGCGCCGGGAAGTCGACCCTCGTGAACAGCCTCGTGCAGGAGCGGGTCACGGCCTCGGGCGTGTTGCGACCGACGACTCGGGCGCCGGTGCTGGTGTGTCACCCGAACGACCGTCGGTGGTTCGAGGACGATCGTGTGCTTCCGGATCTGGCCCGCACGACCGGCGCAGAAGGCGGCCCCGGCACGCTCCAACTCGTCGAGTCGGAAGGAGTTCCCGAAGGGCTGGCTCTTCTCGACGCGCCGGACATCGACTCCGTCGTCGCTGCCAATCGAGAGCTGGCCGCGCAGCTCCTGGCGGCGGCCGATCTGTGGATCTTCCTGACGACGGCGGCGCGCTACGCCGACGCCGTCCCGTGGGATCTGTTAACCGCCGCCAACGACCGCGAGGCCGTGGTCGCCGTCGTTCTCGACCGGGTGCCGCCCGAGGCCCTGGAAGAGGTCAAAGCCGACCTGACGGCGATGCTCGTGGCCCACGGCATGGACGACGCCCTCGTCCAGACCATCGAGGAGACGGTGCTCGAGGACGGGCGCCTGCCCGAGAGTCAGATCGTGTCGCTGCGCGAGGGTCTCGCCGGCCTGGCGCGCGACGCTGATGCCCGCTCGGGCATGATCCGGGCGACCTTGGAAGGTGCGCTCGGCCATCTCGAGCGGCGCGTCGAGGCGTTGGCCGAGGCCATCGGCGCCCAGGAACGCCTGGCGGTGCAGCTGCGGGAGATGGTGAACCTCGCCTACGCCACGGCTCGGCGCGAGATCGACGAGTCGGTGCGCGATGGCACGTTGTTGCGGGGGGAGGTGCTGGCCCGGTGGCAGGAGTTCGTCGGCACCGGCGACCTCATGCGCAACGTGCAGGCCGGGGTCGGTCGTTTGCGAGACCGGTTGCGATCGGCGGTGACCGGACGTCCGACGGCGGCGTCGGGCGTGCAGGACGCGGTCGAGAGCGGGGTCGAAGCCCTCGTGCACGTCGCCGCCGACCGAGCCGCCAGCTCGGCCGTGGCGGGATGGCGGCAGATGGCGAGCGGGCGGGCGTTGCTCGCCGGCCACGAACGCGACCTCGACTCGGCGTCGGCGGAGCTCCTGACCCGGCTTCCCGAGGAGATCCGGCAATGGCAGGGGTCGGTGCTCGATCTGGTGCGGGAGAAGGGCGCCGATCGGCGTACGAGCGCCCGCATCGCCTCCTACACCCTCAACGGAGCCGGACTCGCGGTGATGCTCGCCGTCTTCGCCCACACCGGAGGCCTCACCGGAGCCGAGGTCGCCGTCGCCGGTGGCACGTCGGCCGCCAGCCAGAAGCTGGTCGAGGCGGTGTTCGGCGATCAAGCCGTGCGCTCGCTGGCCCGTGACGCCAGAGAGGAATTGCTCGGTCGGGCCGGGAGCCTCCTCGAAGACGACGCTGGTCGATTCATCGCCCTCCTCGACGACGCCGCCCCGCCCGACGATGCCCGGCTGCTGCGCGACACCCTGAAGCAGTGGCGGGCCAGCCGGGTCGCGGCAAAGGCGGGTTCGTAAGTGCTCGGACGGCGGAAGAAAGGCCCCGACCTCGATGAGCGACTCCGGTCGCTGCAGCTGGCCGTCGAGGCGGCCGACGGGCTCTTGGACGACACCGCCTTGGCGCCGGCGCGTCGTCTGCTCGATCGGTCAGGGGAGCGCCTCGGTCACGGCGTCGACCTCACGGTTGTAGCCCTCGCCGGCGCCACCGGAAGCGGAAAGTCGTCGCTGTTCAACGCACTGGCCGAGACCGAACTCTCGAGGGTCGCCGCTCGCCGCCCGACCACGTCGACGACCCACGCGTGCTCGTGGGGGCGCGACGCCACGGCCCTGCTCGACTGGCTCGGCGTCGAGCGGCGCCATGCCGTCCCGCCGACCCAGGATGGGCCCGACGGGCTCGTGCTCCTCGATCTTCCCGACCACGACTCGACGGCCCCCGAACATCGGCGGGAAGTCGACCGCATCGTCGCCGTCGCCGACCTGGTCGTGTGGGTGGTCGACCCTCAGAAGTACGGCGACCAAGCCATCCACGAGCAGTATCTCCGGCCCCTCGCAGGGCATGGCGGCGTGCTCCTCGTCGCCCTCAACCAGGCCGACCGGTTGAGCCCTGACGAGCTCGAGGCCTGTCGTCGCGACCTCGGTCGCCTGCTCGTGGAGGATGGTCTGCCCGACGTGGCCGTGGTCACCACCTCGGTGAAGGCCGAAGGTGGTGTCGACAGCCTGCGCTTCGCCCTCGGCCAGCGCTTGCAGGCGCGAAAGCTGGCCATCGAGCGGCTCGAGGCCGATGTGGGCGCGATCGCCGCCCGACTCGCCGCCCTTTGCGGCGATCAATCCCAGACGTCGTCGCTCGACCCCAAGGCCCGAGACGCGGTGATCGACACCCTGCTCGACGCCGCCGGGGTCGAGCAGGTCACCGACGCCGTCGCCGGCTCGTACCGCAGTCGCGCCGCCGCCTCGACGGGATGGCCGGCGACGCGATGGTTGCGCAAGGTGCGTCCGGATCCGTTGCGCCGACTTCACCTCGGGAACGGCGGCGGCGGTCGGACCTCGCTCCCCAAGGCCACGTCGGTGACGTCGGCTCGTGCCGAAACCGCCGTTCGCACCCTCGTCGAGCAGGCGACGGCGCCGTTGCCCCTCGCGTGGGCCGACGCCGTGCGTGCCGACGTCGAAGGGCGGTCGTCGATGCTGGTGTCGCGCCTGGATGCAGCCGTGGCGGCAACCGACCTCGGAATGGACCGAGCGCCGCGATGGTGGCGGGCTGTCGGTTTCGTCCAGACCGTGCTCTTCGTCGTCGCGCTCACCGGCGCGCTGTGGTTGGGCGCGTTGTTCGTGTTGTCCTACCTGCAACTCGACGTGGAAACCCCCGAGGTGGGGCGGCTGCCACTGCCGACGCTGTTGCTCGGTGGTGGTGTGGTCCTCGGCCTGCTGCTCGCCTTCTTGTCCCGCCCGCTGGCGAAGCTCGGGAGTCGTCGTCGCGCCCGGAAGGCTCGGGGTCGGCTGGAGGAATCGGTGCGCCGGGTGGCCGACGTCGAGGTCTTCGCTCCCATCGAGCACGTCCTCGCACGTCGCACCCACTACTGCGAGGCCGTCGCCGCCGCCGGCCCCGACGCTCCCGAAAAGGCTTGAGGGCTAGCAGCTGCTCGGAGCGGGCTTCCCGGCGAGCCGGTCGGTGAGGAAGGCGGTGATGGCGGGGGTCGCCTTGGCCACGACGCTGGTGTGGGACTCGTTCGGATAGGTCTTGCGGAAGGCCGTCGTGCCGTTGCGGCAGTAGCGGTCGAGCACGAGCTTCGATCCGACGACGGGCACGAGCTGGTCGGCCTCACCGTGGTAGAGGAAGACAGGCACGGGCGAGGAACGGGCGCCCGGTGAGTTCTCCTCCAGGATGCTGGCGAAGGGCTCGATGGAGCCAGGATCGGCCGTGATGTAGAGGGTCGGATCCTTGCCGGCAAAGGCGGCCACGGTCTCGCCGCCGCATTGATCGCCGGCGGTCATCACGCCTTCGATGCCGGCCGGAGTGAGGATCGCACTGAGGTCGAGCTCCGGATACGACGCCTTGAAGCCAGCGGCCGCCATGAACAGATAGCCGAAGAACGGGCTCGACTTCAGCAACGCCGCCAGCAACTTCAGCTCGGCCGCCGGCGCGCCTGCAGCGACGCCGCGCACGTTGGTGTCGGGCGCGTACGAGCTCGAGAGCTCGGCGGCGACGAGGGCTGCGCCACCACCTTGGGAATGCCCGAACACGACACTTGGGGACGCCGTCGTCGTACCCGCGCCCGGGAACCGTTGTGCCGCCCGGATGCTGTCGAGGACGCTGCG
>JBKJLN010000236.1:0-2918 GCA_046596935.1 Acidimicrobiales bacterium | reverse complement strand
GTTCTGTCCGCCTTCATGGACGTCCCCGAGTTCTCCCTGCAACTCAGCATGATGATCGGGCTCGGCGTCGGCATCGACTACGCGCTCTTCATCGTCACCCGACATCGCCAGAATCTCGACGAGGGGATGGACGTCGCGGACTCGGCGGGCACAGCGAACGCAACGGCGGGCCAAGCCGTGCTCTTCGCCGGCACCACCGTCGTCATTGCCATCCTCGGCCTGTTCCTCGCCGGGCTGCCGGCGCTCTCGGCGATGGGTGTCTCCGTCGCCTTGGTCGTGCTCGTTGCCATGGCCGCTGCCATCACTCTGCTCCCCGGCCTGCTCGGCCTGGCTGGCACGAAGATCGACAAGCTCTCGATCCATCGAAAGTCGCACGCCGCCAAGGCGACGGAGAAGACGTTCTCGGGCCGGTGGGCCCAGCACGTCGGCGGCCATCCCGTGCGTTACGCGGTTGTGAGCCTCGTGACGCTGTGTGCCATCGCCACACCGGCGCTCAGCATGCAGATCGGCACGGCCGACGACGGCAACGCCGCCAAGAACACGACGCAACGCAAGGCGTACGACCACCTGGCCGACGGCTTCGGCCGGGGATTCAACGGCCCGATCCAGGTCGTCGTCGAGGTCCCGTCGCCCGCCGACCGTTCCGCCGTCGTCCTGGTCCACGACGCCCTGCAGGCCGACCCCGGCGTCGCCGCCGTCACCGCGCCGTTCTTCAACGCTGCGGGAGACACCGCCATCCTCAGGGTGAACCCGACAACCTCTCCGCAGGACAGCCGCACCGACGCCCTCGTACGCCACCTCCGCTCCGATGTCATCCCTGCAGCCGTGGACGGTTCTGACGCAAAGGCCCTCCTCACCGGGCAGGCTCTGGTGACAGACCTCGCCGCCCGCATCACGAGCAGACTGCCGCTGTTCATCGGGGCCATCGTGGCGATGTCGTTCCTGTTGTTGATGGTCGTGTTCCGATCGGTCCTCGTCCCGCTGAAGGCGGCGGTCATGAACCTGCTGGCCATCGGAGCCGCCTACGGCGTCATCGTCGCAATCTTCCAGTGGGGTTGGGGGAACGAATTGATCGGGCTCGAGCAGTCGATGCCGATCAGCCCGTTCGCACCGCTCATGATGTTCGCCATCCTCTTCGGGCTCTCCATGGACTACGAAGTCTTTCTTCTGTCCCGGATCCGTGAGGACTACGCCGCGACAGGCGACAACCATCGGTCGGTCGTGAGCGGACTGTCGAGCACCGCCCGAGTTATCACCTCGGCGGCGCTCATCATGATCAGCGTCTTCGGCGCTTTCGTCCTCGGCGACGATCCCATCGGGAAACTGTTCGGCGTCGGCCTCGCGGTTGCCGTCCTCCTGGACGCCACGTTGGTCCGGATGGTGCTCGTGCCGGCGACGATGAGCCTTGTTGGCCGCGCCAACTGGTGGCTGCCGGCTTGGCTCGACCGGATCCTCCCGCGTCTCGACTTCGAGGGCGGTGCACACACCGGCGTCGCTCCGGCTGGGCCTGTTGAGGATGACCGCGAACTCGTCGCTGCCTGAACAACTCTCGTCGAGGAGGGGCGCCCGGTGCGGGCGCACCTCTTCGCGTTGGCGAGCTCGTCGCATGCTGACGGGCTGTCTCCCAGCAGCGTCCCCAGAAGCACGCACTCATCGGCTTGCGCGAGTCAGCCTCGAACGCGGCCAGGGAACTCTGACTCGGTCCCGGCCGCGACGAGCCGTGCCACTTCGTCGGCGAATCGCCGGGTGATGGGCTCGCCGGTCAGCAAGAGGCGCACGTACAGCGGGCCGATGAGTGATTCGATCACGACGTTTCCACCGACGTTTGCGCCGAGCTCACCCCGAGCGATGGCCTTGTCGACGATCGCTTCCGCAAGGTGGATGCGCTCGGACCAGAACCGGGGCGCTTGCGCGGCGACCTCGTCGGACGTCATTGCCGCAGCAACCATCGTCCTTGACATCTTGCCGCCGACCGGGGATCCGATGTTCGCGGCGACCGATCGGGCCAAGGCTCGGAGATCCCCCGCGAGCGATCCAGTATCCGGCAGAGGGACAGCATCTGCACTGTGACTGCCCGTAGCGGCAGCCACGAGCTCGGCTTTGGTGGGCCAGCGTCGGTAAATGGTTGTCTTGTTCACGCCGGCCCGGGCGGCGACGTCCTCGATCCGGAGCGACTCATAGCTCGATGCGGCCAACTCCTGAACGGTGGCCTCGAGGATCGCTGAGCGAACGCGTGCGCCCCGTCCTCCAGGCCTGCGTTCGCCTACCCGAGTCGCTCCGTCCATCTTGAGCAATTATAGCTACACCAGTTGCTTTAGTGCTTCCCGAAGCGCACACTGCGAGAGCAACCAACGTTGCGACATGCCTCAGGGGGCACCGATGGGCAACCTTTTCACCACGTCGAGCAACACGCCGGCCGTCACGGGTTTCCCGCTGAAGATCCTGCGTTCTGAGGGCGCCGTACTCCTCGCCGCAGCGGTGACCTTCTACTTCTATGGGCTCGACGAGCCGTGGTGGCTCCTGCCGGTCCTCCTCTTCGTGCCTGACGCGTTCATGGTGGGCTACGCGAGGTCCCGACGAGCGGGCGCACTCCTCTACAACCTCGCCCACTCGTATCCGGCACCGGCCCTCCTCGGTGTCATCGCCACAATGGCTGACAAGCCCCTCGGGAAGGGGGTCGCGCTGATCTGGTTGGCACATATCGGCATGGATCGAGCGCTCGGCTACGGGCTCAAGTACGACACCGACTTCAAGGACACCCACCTCGGGCGCATCGGACCGCTCGCTCATCCGGCGGCTGCGCAACCCGCCCACGGCATCCAAGTCGATCAGGCCAGCTCGTGAAGACGCTCACCCGACGGAGAACCCGTCGCTGGCCGATGAGACGCTCGGCCGCTGCTGACAGCACCCCCTTCGAC
>JBKJLN010000431.1:0-3091 GCA_046596935.1 Acidimicrobiales bacterium | reverse complement strand
ACCGGCAAGGCACGTCAGGGCTCGACCCGCTCCCCACAGTGGGTCGGCGGCGGCGTCGCACTCGGACCGAAGCCCCGCAGCTATCGGCAGAAAACCCCGAAGAAGATGATCCAGTTGGCCCTGCGTTCGGCCCTTTCGGATCGAGCCAGCGAGGGTCGCATCGCCGTCGTCGAGGCTTGGAGCTTCTCGGTGCCCAAGACGAAGGATGCGCAGGCGGCCCTCAATGCCCTTGGCATCGACGGCAAGGTCCTGCTCGTGGTCGACACCGACGATGACGTCGCCTTCAAGTCGTTCCGTAACCTCCCCCACGTTCACATTCAGGTCCGAGGCGAGCTCAACGCCTACGACATCCTCTGCAGCGACTGGGTCGTCTTCACCCGCGAAGCCCTTCCGGGCGGACCCAACACCGACGCCCCCGTCCACGAGTCGACGCAATCGGCTGATGAGGTCCCTGATACCGCCGCACCCCAGGAAGGGTTGGAAGCCTGATGCGCGATCCTCGCGACGTCATCCTGAAGCCGGTCGTGTCCGAGAAGTCCTACGGGCTCCTCGACGGCGGCGTCTACACCTTCGTGGTCCATCCTGACTCGAACAAATCCGAGATCAAGATCGCCGTCGAGACGATCTTCAACGTCTCGGTCGAGAAGGTCAACACGCTCAACCGCAAGGGCAAGCGGAAGCGCCGCCGCCAGTTCATGGGCACCCGTCCCGACACCAAGCGTGCCATCGTCACCCTCAAGGCTGGCGACCGCATCGATCTGTTCGAAGGTTAGAAACCATGGCCCTTCGCAAGCGCAAGCCAACCAGTGCCGGTCGCCGGTTCCAGACGAGCTCGGACTTCTCCGAGATCACGAGCACCGAGCCGGAGAAGTCACTTCTCCAGCCGAAGCACCGCACCGGCGGCCGCAACTCCTACGGGCGTAAGACCGCTCGGCACCGTGGCGGCGGACACAAGCAGCAGTACCGCCTCGTCGACTTCAAGCGGAACAAGGACGGCGTGCCCGCCAAGGTCGCGACCATCGAATACGACCCCAACCGCAACGCCCGCATCTGCCTGTTGCACTACCTCGACGGCGAGAAGCGCTACATCCTCGCTCCCCGCAATGTGCAGGTCGGCGACATGCTCCAGAGCGGCCAAGGCTCGGAGATCCGCCCCGGCAATGCTCTCCCGCTGCGCTACGTGCCCGTCGGAACCATCGTGCACAACGTCGAACTCAAGCCGGGCGCGGGCGGAAAGATGGCGCGCGGCGCCGGCATGAGCGTGCAGCTCGTGGCCAAGGAGGGCGACTACGCCACCCTGCGTCTGCCCTCCACCGAAATGCGCCGCGTGCCGATCGATTGCCGTGGCACCATCGGCGAGGTCGGAAATGCCGAAGCCGAGCTGATCAAGATCGGCAAGGCCGGCCGCAACCGTTGGAAGGGCGTTCGCCCTCAGACCCGTGGTGTCGCCATGAACCCGGTCGACCACCCCCTCGGTGGTGGCGAAGGCAAGACCTCTGGTGGACGTCACCCGGTGAGCCCGTGGGGCAAGCCGGAAGGCCGTACCCGCTCGAAGAAGAAGGAATCGAACCAGCTGATCATCCGCCGCCGTCGTACGCGCGGGTCGAGGAGATAAGTAGATGCCGCGCAGCCTGAAGAAGGGTCCCTTCGTGGACGACCACCTCCTCAAGAAGGTGGACGCCCTGAACGCCAGCAACGAGAAGCGGGTCATCAAGACCTGGTCACGTCGCTCGACGATCATCCCCGACATGGTCGGCCACACGGTTGCCGTCCACGACGGCCGCAAGCACGTGCCCGTCTACATCACCGAATCCATGGTCGGCCACAAGCTCGGCGAGTTCGCGCCGACCCGCACGTTCCGCTTCCACGCCGGCCAAGAGCGCGGAGCACGCCGCTAATGGCGAACGGCAGCGGTGTGAAGACCAACGAGCGACCGGGAACCAAGGCCGTCGCCAAGTACATCCGGATCTCGCCCTACAAGGTGCGCGAGGTGCTCGACATCATCCGTGGTGAGCACGTCCAGCGGGCGGCCGAGATCCTGCGGTTCTCCGAACGTGATGCCGCCATCGTGGTCGGCAAGGTGCTGGCTTCGGCCGTGGCCAACGCCGAGAACAACGACAACATCGATCCTGAAGACCTCTACGTCTCGGCCTGCTTTGCCGACGAGGGGGTCACCATCAAGCGCTTCCGACCCCGCGCCCGTGGACGCGCCGGCCGGATCCGCAAGCGCACGTGCCACGTCACCGTGATCGTGAGCCGCATGAACGCCGAGAAGCTGGCTCGGTACCGCACCAAGCGAGCCGCCGAGCAGGCCGCGCATCGTGCTCGTCGCGTCGCCGGTGGTCGCTCCGGTGGAGCCGGATCGACTGAGCAGGCAGCCGGCCGCGGTGGTCGATTCCGCCGCAGTCGTACTGGCGCTCCCGTTGCAGGAAACGAGCCCGAGCAGCTCGACGACATCGAGCAGGACCAGATTGATGGCGTCGAGGCCGACGTCGAAGCGGCCGACGACGCTGGCGTCGTCGAGAACTCGCCCGTCGAGGATGCCGCCGAAGAGACCGAGATCCCGACCGCAGGTGACGACGAAACCGATGTCGCCGCTGCGGCCGGCGATGAGGAAGAGAGCAAGTAGTGGGACAGAAGGTCAACCCGTACGGGTTCCGCCTCGGCATCACCACCGACTGGAAGTCGCGCTGGTTCAACGACCAGACCTACCAGGACTGGGTGATCGAGGACTGGAAGATCCGCAGCTACCTCACCAGCCAGCTCGAGCGGGCCGCCGTCAGCCGCATCGAGATCGAGCGCACCCGTGACCGGCTGCACATCGACGTGCACACGGCGCGTCCGGGCATCGTCATCGGTCGTCGTGGCGCCGAGGCCGACCGTATCCGCGGTGACCTCGAGGATGTTCAGCTGGACCTTGTTGTTGCCGGTGATCTTGCCGAGGTGCGTCCGGAGGCGGTCGGCCTCGGCGCCGCGGCGACCGATGACGATGCCGGGGCGGGCCGTGTGCACGTCGATGCGCAGGCGATCACGGGTGCGCTCGATCTCGATGCGGCTGACGGCGGCCCGCTCGAGCTGACTGGTGAGGTAG
>JBKJLN010000362.1:0-2958 GCA_046596935.1 Acidimicrobiales bacterium | reverse complement strand
GATACCCCATTTGGTGATGAACTGACAGAAGGGTGCAGCTAGTGCCGAAGGTGCGCGTCGAGCGCGACGAAGAAGACCTGGTCCGTCTGTACCTCACCGACATCGGTCAGTATCCGTTGCTGAACAAGGACGACGAGGTCCGCCTCGCACAGGCCATCGAGGCCGGACACGAGGCCCGCCAGGCCCTGGAGAAGGGCGGCAGAGAAATCACGGCGACGCGGAAGCGGGAACTGCGCAAGCTCTACCAGGGCGGGGAGTTGGCCGAGCGAACCTTCGTGCAGTCGAACCTGCGGCTCGTGGTGTCGATCGCCAAGAAGTATCAGGCCTCTGGGCTCCCCCTTCTCGACCTCGTCCAGGAAGGGAATCTCGGTCTGATGCACGCCGTCGAGAAGTTCGACTGGCGGAAGGGCTTCAAGTTCTCGACCTACGCCACCTGGTGGATCCGCCAGGCCATCACCCGAGGCATCGCCAACACCGGCCGGACCATTCGCCTGCCCGTCCATGCCGGCGACACCCTCGCTCGGGTGCAGAAGGCCAGGTCTCGGCTCGAACTCAAGTTCGGGCGGCCGGCGACGCACGCAGAACTCTCCGCTGAATTGGAGATGACCGAGGACAAGGTGTCTGAGGCGCTGCGATTTGCGTCCGAGCCGCTGTCTCTGTCGGAGCCCTTGCGCGAAGACGGTGACGCCGAGCTTGGCGACGTCGTCGAGGACCGCTCCGCCGACTCGCCCTTCGAGGTGGCGGCGGCGTCGCTGCTTCCCGAGGAGATCGCCCGCCTGCTCCTGCCGCTCGACGAGCGGGAGCGGGAGATCCTCCGCTTGCGCTTCGGACTCGACCGCGGTGAGCCCCGCACCCTCGAAGAGGTCGGGGAATATTTCAACCTCACGCGCGAGCGCATCCGCCAGATCGAGGCGCGGGCAATGTCGAAGCTTCGTCACCCGTCGTCGGATACTGGCGCACGCGACCTCCTGACCGTCTGAGCAGTCGCGTCTACGGCGGTGTGGTCGCCGCCGCCACGATCGTCGTCGCGAGCGCTCGATCACCGAGCGATCCGTGGAAGCGGGCGCTGCCGAAAGCGAAGATGCCGCCGTCCTCCGCCACCATCAGATATCCCGCCGACCCGTCGGCGACCATCCCAGTGATCGGGCGATTGAGACGTTGATCGCCCATCGATCCGTAGAACGGGGCATCGAACGCGAAGATGCCGCCGTCCGAGGCGACGAGCCAGTACCCCCCGCCGTCCCCATCAGGAACGAGCGACTGCACTGGTGCCGTCAAGGGCACGCCACCCATGGAACCTGCGAAGGCGGCGTCGCCGAAGGTGAAGATCCCGCCGTCGGAGGCGACGAGGTAGTACCCACGTCCTGATGGCGTGGGGATCGAGTCGAGCACGGGACCATTCAGCTGCACACCCGACATGTCGCCGAAGAAGGGTGCGCCGTCGACCGGGATCACTCGGCCGGCGGTCGTGAAGAGCCAGTACCCCCTGTCGACCCCGGCCGCCGAAAGGCTCGAAACTCGCTCGCCCGCCCGCAGACCGAGGCTCGGCCGGTTCGAGGTCCTGGCGTCTCCGAAGTCGGCCACGTTCCCGAGTGAGTCGACGATCCAATACCCAGTGCCCGACGGCGTCGCCTCGAGATCGGCGGCCGAAGTGAACGGCGCACCGCCGAGATTCCGAGCATCTCCGAAGGCGAACACGCTCCCGTCGGCCCCGACCATCCAATACCCCGATCGCGGTGGTGGCGGCGGTGCCGTGGTCGTCGTCGTCGACGGTGCAGCCGTTGTGCTCGTGCTCGTCGAGCTCGTACTCGTCGTGCTCGTGCTCGTCGTGCTCGTCGGGGTCGGTCCTGCGGCGACCAGTGCGGCCACGTTCGTGCGGATCGAAGGAAGCGCCCCGTACAACATCCCTCCGGGACACAAGGTGGCCAGCCAGTCGCGATGGCCACTGATGCGCGGAATGGTTCGGGTCTCGCCGCTCGAGGCGTTGACGAAGGTGTACTGCGTGTCGGTCGGATCGATGTTGTGTCGCCGCGAGAGATCGGCGAGGAGGTGTTCGAGTCCGGTGCGTTGCGCAGCAGGTGGAACTGCCGCCTCGAAGTTGCCGAGGAGCGCAGTCCCGATGTTGCCCGTGTTCTGCCGAGTGACGTGGGCGCCGACGACTGCGCGATCTGCCGGTGCCTCCTCATGACCGAAGTCATCTCCGGTGCCTCCCTCGGTGAGACACGACTTGGATGCGGTTCCACTGGCCCGGCCTTCGTACACGATGCCGGCTTCGTCGATGAGGTACTGGTAACCGATGTCGTCGAATCCCTGCGCACCGACGTGGTACGCGTAGATCGCTCGAATTCGCGCGGCGGGATCTCGGGTGATCGAAGGGTCACCGGCATCGTCAGCGGTGTGGTGGATCGTCAGGACGAGGGGCGTGGCATACGTCGGTGGTGTGCCTTTTTTGATCGACTCGTCGGCCCCCCAGTCAGCTCGCGACCGACAGACGGTTGCCGCAGACGCAGCGGTGCGACGTCGGCGTCCGACCTCGATGAGGGGGCCGTCGGTGGTGTTCAGGGCAACGGCCCTCGTCCACGCCGGCACGCCTCGGAGTTGGTAGGCGTCGGCATCGTTCCCGCTCACGAGGTTGGTGGCGAACCGTCCGTCGGCTTGGGCGCCGTCTTCGCCGAATGCGCGCCAGTCCGACCATGACCCGCCGTGCCGGAACCGCACCTCGCCTCGGCCGGCATCGCCGGGTTCATTCCCTTCCCAGACCGCTCCGACGACATCGATGCCGAAGCCGGGCTCCACCGGCCCGGCCGAACTGATCCGCATGTCATGCAAGGTCTTTGGAACCATCATCGGGATGGCCGCGGCGTCGGCCAGACCGAACAGGCCCACTGCCGTCGCCACCGTCACCGAAAGACCAATTGCCAAGCGTTTCAACGTTTCCCCAGCGTTCCGAGATCGTGT
>JBKJLN010000321.1:0-4770 GCA_046596935.1 Acidimicrobiales bacterium | reverse complement strand
GGTCGACGTCGGAACCACGACCATGAGGTTGGGCGCGATCCGCCACGGCCCGTCCGCGCCCTTGGCCTTCCAGTTGGGGAAGTACGATGCCCGCACCACGACCGGCGTGCCCGGACGATCGACATCGAAGCTGACGCCATCGTCATCCGATCGAATACGACTGACCTTCGCCTGGCGCACCGCCGCGGCCGGCGCCGAAACGGTCGCCGAGGGGATGCGGGACCAGGAGGCCGGGCCGTCGTCGGCGAGGGGGATGTCGCGACGGGAGCGGTCCTGGTACCACGCCACCGAAGCCGCCAGCCACGCCTTCTTGGTGCCACGGCCCTTGAGGCCCTCAGCGACGACCGGCTCGAAGGCGAGGGGGGCCACCAAGGCCGAGTTCTTGACGAGGTAGATCTGCCACGAACGGTCCTTGACCCCGTCCGGATAATTCACCGAACGGGTCGACGTCGTCGTGAGGAGGGTCAAATCGGGATGGGTGGCGGCCGCCGCTTGGGCCTCCGGCGTGATCGCCATGTAATACCGAACCCCGAGCACCTGGAGGTGCTCGACGCCGGCATTGATGTCGAGGTCTCGATACGGGAGATCCCGCATCGCCCGAGATGGCGTCTTCGACAGCTCGGACTGGTTGAGGAAGTGGTACGGCACCGTGGCCGACGACTCGAAGAACAGCCCTTCCATCGAGCCGATGCAGCCTTCGGTGTAATACGGCAGGAGCATCAACGCCATGGGCGTGCCGAAGCGGTTCAGCTCGGGCTCGTACTCCCACATGGCCCGTCCGCAGCCCTCTGTCCGTCCGACCTCCTCCATCGTCGAGATGACCTCGCGGTACTCGGGATAGTCGGCCTTGCGCTCGTATCCGCTGTAGTTCCAACGGGCCCACGACGGAACGAAGCTGCTGTCAGCGCTGGCCGTGCGGAGGAAGGGGATGCTGGCATCGCCGGGCAGATCGATCCGACCGGAGGAGAAGACCCCGAGCGGGATGCCGGTGAGGACCATGACGCAAGCGAGGCCGGCCACAGCCGAAACGACGGTGGCGCCGCCGGGGTGTTCGTCGGGCGACGTGCGAGCCAACCCGTGCTCCAGGCGGGCAAAACCGTTGCGGAGGAGGAGCGTCAGTTCGGCCACACCCACGGCGGCGAGGAGGTAGGCACTCAGGTACCAGAACGGAAGGAAGCGGGCGTTCCAGATGGGGCCGTCGGGAACGAATCGGAATCCGAGGCCGCACAGGACGGCGATGCCGGTCAACGCCACGACCCCGCGCCGGCGGGCGGCCAGCCCGAGCAGCACACCGACGGCGGCCAGAGGGAAGACGAACTTCAAGTGGCGGGTGACGACCGTGGCCGCCGCATCGTCGTGACGGAGGAACGGGAACAGGTTCTCCATGTAGGCGAAGGTGCGCTCCCAGCCCATGTCGTTGCTGTAGTCGAGGCGTCCGAGGAACGGCACGAACCAGAAGGCGCTGAGGGCGAAGCCGAGAGCGCCGATGGTGAAGAAGAGTCCCCATCGCTTGCGGTCGGGTCGGCGGGTGAGCAACAGGATGCCGGCGGCGGCGACGGCAAACGCCGCCGGGAGCAGGTGGCAGAGAGCTGTGGCTGCGAACAGCGCACCGGCGAGGCCGCGTCCTCGTCCGGTCTCGAGCGCCCGCGCCAGCGCCGCCAGGAAGAAGAGAGAGAAGGCGAGGCTGATGGAGAAGGCGAACTCGCCCGCCAGCGTGGCCGCCGCATTGCCGCCCCAAATGGTGTGGAAGCGGTCGAAGACGAAGGGGATGGTGGCTGCGGCCAACAGCGCCGGGGTCGGGAACGGCAGTCGCAGTTGGCGTCCGAGAACCGCAGCCGCCGCCGGCATGGCGACGAGCCCCAGAACGGTGACGACCTTGAAGGCGACTCCGTAGGGCAGCACGACGTCGAAGGCCACGATCATGAGGCTGGGGAGTGGGAAGTAGTAGTGCAGCGCAGGGAAGCCGGCGTACCAGTCGGGCGTCCACCCCGTGATGCGTCCGTGAGGGAGGAGGTGATCACGGAGGTAGGCCGGGCCCCAGACATGGGCACCCATGTCGCCCCCGGCCGCCGTCGTGTTGGCGGCGATCAGGCCGGGCTGCAGTTGCAAGAGAATGAAGGTGGCAGCGACGGCCACGACCAGAACCGTCACGACCGTGGCGACCGACAGACGTCGGCGGCGGCGACCCTCGTCAGGGCCCTCTTCCACGGGTCGAGGCAGGGTGAAGTCCTCGGTTGGTCTCGACCTCTGGAGCAGCGCCATGAGCTGCCTATGTTGCCGCGTCTGCTCGCCTTGTCCGAGTCACCCGGCCAGCGGGCCCCGTTGGGGGCCTACTGGTGGGCGAAGCGGCGGCGGGTGAGCGGCCCGGCGGTCAGGACGAGAGCGAGGCCGAGCAGGATCAACGAACCGGCCAGCTGGAGCCAACCCTTCACCTCGCTGCCCGTCCTCGGCAGCGTCTGAATGACGGCCGGGGCCGGCTGGATCGGCGCCGGAGCGGCGACGACCTCGGGGGCCGGGCGAGTGATGACTGCCGGGGCGACCACGCTGACCGTGACCGTGTCGGTGGCCGACACCTTGAGATTCAGGGCATCAAGGCCGGTGGCGGTCCCGATGTTCGTCAGGGTGTCGATCCGGCCCGTCTGGACCTGGCTGCATTGGAAGATCCAGGTCTCGCCGGGCTGCAGGAGCTTGTCGGTATTGAGGTCGCCCCGCACGAAGGTCACCGGCGAGCACTTGTCATCACTGACGACGATCGCCGACAGCGGCACGTCCCCCGGATTGGTGACGGTGTAGGTGTAGACGACGGTCGCTCCGGGCTCGACCGACCTGGCGCTCGGCGTCTTGGCGATGGCGATGGCCGGCTTGATGACCGTCACGGTGGCGTTGGCGGTCGCCCTTGCCGTGGCGTTGTGTGGATCGATTCCCGTCGCCGTGGCGATGTTCGTCGTCGTGGCGTTCAAGACCGAGGTGCATCTGTAGGTCCAGACCTCGGCGACGTCGAGGGCCTTGTCGCCATCGGTGTCCCCCCCGGTGAACGTGAGCGGGGCGCACTTGTCATCGACTACCACGACCGACGTCAGCGGGTTCTCGCCGGCGTTGGTGACGGTGTAGGTGTAGGTCACGGCGTCGCCCACATGAACCGTCAGAGCGCTGGGCGTCTTGGCGATGGCGATGCCGCTCGGGAGCTTGCGGTTGATGAACGACACCGTCTCGTTCCCGGCGATGGTCGTTGTCTTCGACGTGGCCCCGACGGCGGCCCAACCGGCGGGGACGGTCTCGGTCACGGTGCAGCTCGTGGTCGTCGGGATGCCAGCGATGGCGCTGCTCGAACCGGCTCCAGACGCAGTGGTCACGCTGACCAACGCCCGGTCGAATCGATCATCGGTGCAGTCAATTGCGAATGCGAAGGTACCGTCGCCGCCACTGGTCGTCTTGGAAATCGTGAGCGAGCCGGTGTTGCGATCGTTGGTGAACGAGACGGTGCGAACGGCGGAGTCGGTGATCGTCACGGTGTTCGAGACGGAGGTGACGGTGCTCGTGAAGAAGGAATTTGCATCCTCGGTGACCGTGCAACGGGTGCCGGTCGGGATGTTGCCGAGCGTCTGGGAGCCGGAGTTCGTGATCGAGACCTTGGTCGTGTCGTTGAGGCCGGTGCGGTCGTAGGCCGTGCCGTCGCAGTCGACGGAGAACAGGAAGGTGCCGGTGCCTCCGTTCGTCGTCTTCTCGATCTTCAGAGACCCGACCTTTCGGGTGTTGGTGAAGCTCACTGTCTGCGTACCCGCCCTGACCGTGACAGCGCCGGGGGGCGATGTGCGGGCGGAGGTGAAGTCTGTGTGGACGACCTCATCGACCGTGCAGGTGGTGTCCGTCGGGATCGGGCTGGTCGTGGCCGTGTTCGTGTTGGTGATCGTCAACTGCTGGTTGAACGCCGTATCACTGCAGACCACGTTGAAGGTGAACGTCCCGGTTCCGCCTGTCGTCGTCTTGGAGACGGTGATCGTGCCCATGTTGCGATCATTGGAGAAGGTGACGGTCTCCCCATCCACGTCCATGACCACGGTGCCGTTGCTCGGCGTCCGGGTGCTCGTGAACAAGGAGTTGTTCTTCTCCGTGACGACACAGCTCGTGCCGGTCGGGACTCCGGTGACAGTTGCCGAGCCGGCGTAGGTGATCGTGAGGGCGTTCCTCCCGGCCACCGAGCGGTCGAAGCGGTTGTCGGTGCAGTCGACCTCGAAGGTGAACACCTCGTTGCCAGCGCCGCCGGTCGAGGTCTTCACCACGGTGAGGGTGCCGGTCTTGCGAGTGTTCTGGAAGTACACCGTCGAACCCGCGTCGGCGATGTCAATTGTGTTGCTCGTCGACGGCGACCGCAGCGAGCTGGTGAAGTCGGAGTTCGAATCCTCGGTGACGGTGCAGCTCGTGCCCGTCGGGATACCCGTCACCTCGTCGGTCCCGGTCGTATTGATCGAGAGCTTGCTGTTCCCGGTGCGGTCGTGGATCGTGCCGTCGTTGCAGTCGACGGCGAAGAGGAAGGTGCCGGTGCCTCCGGTGGTGGCCTTGTCGACCGTGAGCGTCGCCGTCTTGCGAACGTTGGTGTAGGCAACGGTCTGGGTGGTCGTCGTGTCGGCGTCGATGGTCACCTGGCTGCTGGCGGGCAAAGACGACGGCGTATAGAGGTTGTTCGAATCCTCGGTGACGGTGCATACGGTGCCCGTCGGGATCCCGGTGATGTCAGGGCTCGTCTCCGTGGCGCCGGCCGTAGTGGTTACA
>JBKJLN010000251.1:0-2582 GCA_046596935.1 Acidimicrobiales bacterium | reverse complement strand
GCGTACGAGGCCTACGGCGACTACGACACGATGGCCGTCCTCACCCGCCGTCTCATCCAGGACGCGGCGCTCGCCGCGCTCGGTTCGACCGTCGTCCGGCACGGCGATTCCGAATTCGACATCGGCGGCGAATGGCAATCGATCGCCGTCAACGACGGCCTCGGTGCGGCACTCGGCACGGAGATCAACGCGGAGACGACCGCCGCCGAGCTCACCCGCCTCTGCGACAAGGCGGACGTGCCCTACGACCCCTCGTGGAGTCGCGGGCAGATCATTCTGGAGATGTACGAGCACCTGCTCGAGGAACGCACGGTGCTCCCGACCTTCTATCGGGACTTCCCGACCGAGGTGTCGCCGCTGACCCGCGCGCACCGAGTGGACCCGCGGTTGGCGGAACGCTGGGATCTCGTCGCCTTCGGCACCGAGATCGGCACCGCCTATTCCGAGCTCGTCGATCCAGTGGAACAACGCGCTCGGTTCACGGCGCAATCACTATTGGCCGCGGGCGGCGACGCCGAGGCGATGGTGCTGGACGAGGACTTCCTGCGCGCTCTCGAGTACGCCATGCCGCCGAGCGGTGGCCTCGGCGTCGGAGTCGATCGCCTCTTGATGTTGCTGACCGGTCGCAACGTTCGGGAGACGGTGCTCTTCCCGTTCGTCCGTCCGGAATAGCGTGTCGGCCGAGAACGCCACCGCGACGGATGTCCTGATCCGGCGGGCGCGCACCGCGGACGTGCGCACCATCCGGACATTCGTCGACGCGTACGCCGACGACCGCATCCTGTTGTCCAAGCCGACGGTCACCCTGTATGAGGACGTGCAGGAGTTCTGGGTCGGTGAACTCGAAGATCGCGTTGTGGGATGCGGTGCGCTGCATGTGATGTGGGAGGACCTGGCCGAGGTTCGCACCTTGGCGGTCACCCCGGAACTGCGTGGAACGGGCCTCGGTCATCTCCTGCTGGAACGCCTGTTGGCGACCGCGCGAGAACTCGGCGTGCGCAAGGTGTTCTGCCTCACCTTCGAGGTCGACTTCTTCACCGCGCACGGATTCCACGTCATCGACGGCTCTCCGGTGGATCACGACGTGTACGCCCAGATGTTGGAGTCCTACGACGAGGGTGTTGCGGAGTTCCTCGATCTGGAGCGGGTCAAGCCGAACACACTCGGTAACAGCAGGATGCTGCTCTTGCTGTGAACTTCCACGGCTAGCGGGGTCGCGTCACTGCGGGCGGTCTGCTATGAGAATATTGCGCGGAGTTATCCGTCGGCCTACCAAGAGCAGTACCGCCCAAGAGAGCGCCGCCCAAAAGAAGTGCGCGTCGGGTTTGCGGAAACGCCTCCTTACCTGCTTTGCTTTTACCCGACACCTGCGGCGTTTCATCAAGACAGGGGAATCCTGGCATGGCACAGAAGACTCTGGTAATTCTCGAGGACGACCTCGACGGCGGCGAGGCCGACGAGACCGTTTCGTTCTCTCTCGACGGCGTCGCCTACGAGATCGACCTCTCGTCGAAGAACGCCGGAAAGCTGCGCGACTCTCTCGCCTCCTACGTTGGTTCCGCCCGCCGCGTCGGCGGCCGCGCCGCCCGCGGCCGCGCCCGGCCCGGCCGCACCGGCACCGCCCGCACGTCCGAGATCCGGGACTGGGCCCGCGCTCAGGGCCTCGAGGTCAGCGAGCGCGGTCGCATCCCCGCCGCGATCGTCGAGCAGTACGAGAACGCCCAGAAGTAGACGGCACAGTGGTAGATCGGCACAGAAGTAGAACGGTCAGAAGTACAGCGCGGCCTCCCGCCCGGCGCTTTGCCGCCGGCGGGAGGCCGCGGCTCGTTGTCACTCCTCCGCTTGGCTGACCCGGGGATCGGCTGATCGGGTATCCCGCGACCGGCGTTCGCTTGCGGCGTAGCCCCCCGCGCGATGACAGCGTCCGCTCTGGGAACATGGCCCCCACCTGCGCCGTTGACTGCTCCAACGAGGGGGCTCGGCGGCGCACGGCCAACGGGTGCGCACACAGACCCCCAGAGCGATATGAGCGGCATCCCCGCCAGGGCTAGAGTGGCGAGGGACGGTGGGTGGAACGTCCATTCGCTGCCCGACCGCTCCGAGGAGCGTTGACGATGTTCGAGAGATTTACCGATCGCGCCCGCCGAGTTGTCGTCCTGGCCCAAGAAGAGGCCCGGATGCTCAACCACAACTACATCGGCACCGAGCACATCCTGCTCGGGCTGATCCACGAGGGCGAAGGCGTCGCGGCCAAGGCCCTCGAAAGCCTCGGAATCTCTCTCGAGGCCGTGCGCCAGCAGGTCGAGGAGATCATCGGGCAGGGCCAGCAGGCGCCGTCCGGGCACATCCCCTTCACCCCGCGTGCGAAGAAGGTCCTGGAGCTGTCGCTGCGCGAAGCTCTGCAGTTGGGCCACAACTACATCGGTACCGAGCACATCCTGCTGGGCCTGATCCGCGAGGGTGAGGGCGTCGCCGCGCAGGTGCTCGTGAAGCTCGGCGCCGACCTGAACCGCGTGCGCCAGCAGGTGATCCAGCTGCTGTCCGGTTACCAGGGCAAGGAGCCGGCCGCCGGCTCCGGCGGG
>JBKJLN010000337.1:0-6210 GCA_046596935.1 Acidimicrobiales bacterium | reverse complement strand
AACGGAACCTGCTCCTCGCCGACGCCGGTCTCGAAGTCGAAGCAGGTGCGGCCTGCACCCTCGAGGGCCTGGATCTCGCCGACGAAGATGCCGTGCATGAGCTGGCGGGCGGCGTCCGGCGAGTCGGGGTCCTTCTGGGCGAAGGTGTTCCGCGACTTGTCGACGTTGCCGTTGCGGGGGTCGAAGACGCTGTCCTCGATGCGGATCCGGTGGAACCGGCCATCCCGGGCGAGATCATCGACGGTCAGCATCTTCTTCACGGCGGCCTCCTGGGGCGTTGCGACTCCCGGACATGGTACTTCGCGGGCCCCGGTTACATCCGGTTGACGCCCGAGTCCCGTAGAACTCCTTGACGATCAGTACGACTTATTCGTCTTTTTTCTAGACGCCGTGGCCGGGGGGTCCGCCGGCGCCTGGCGCACCGGCTGGATACACCGACCGCCTCCTCCGCACTCGCACCAGCAAGGACCCTCCCCAATGGCCACATCCGTCGCACCGCCCATTCGCCGCATCGGCGCCCTCTCGCTCGTGTTGGGCCTGGTGCTCAGTTTCACGGCCATCGCTGTCGGAGCCCCTGCCGGCGCAGCCGCATCGAGCAACATCTGCAACAACCAGCAGCCGGGCCGAGCCAATTGCCAGGGCGCCGAGTTCCACGGCACCCTGACGGCCGAAGTGCAGGCCAACGGTGATCTCGAGTTCACGATCGTCGGGAACAGCGGTTTCATCGGTTGGAACGAAATCAAGATCTGCATCCCCCAGGTCGGTCCGACGCAGGGCGCCGACTGCACCGGATCCGATCCCGAGATCGTCTCGCCCACGCAGTACGAGCTGTCGGGCGTCAGCGGAGCGCAGGAATTCGCCAAGAACGTCACGTTCGATTGCGACACGAACTTCTCCGCCCTGGTCGACAAGTCGGCCTTCCCGGCGGGGACGCGCCCGACGTACACCGTCCACCTCTCCCCGTGCAACGGCGGCACCGACGAGGCCTTCGGCACCGCCGACACCTTCATGGCCACGACGACGACATCAACGTCGACCAGCACCACCTCGACCACCGCTCCGACGACGACTTCGAGCACGAGCACCTCCACGACGAGCACCTCGACCTCGACGACGACAGCGCCAACCACCACGTCGACCACGTCGGCACCCACGACGACGACGACGACAGCCCCGACGACCACGACGCTTGCTCCGACCACGACGTCGACGTCGACCACATCGACCACGGCGCCGACCACCACGACCTCGACGTCCGGAGTCCTTCCGGCCACGATCGACCGTTCAACCACGACCTCGGCTCCGTCTGGGTCCATCACCACCCCGACACCGGGCGGCGGGGCCGGTACGACGGGGGCCGCAGTTCTGGGTGCCGTGCTGTCCCGTGAAGCAGCCAGCCCCGCTGGTTCCCAGGTTGGATCAGCAACCCTGCCCCGGACCGGTTTCGCCAGCCCCATCCTGCTGGCCGTCGGCGTCGGACTCATGCTGCTCGGCTATCTGGCCGTCACCATCGGAGGGCGTCGTGCGCTTCAGCCGGCGTTCCTCTCTCCGAGCGCACCCATTCCGCCCGCGACTTTCGACGGCGGCGACTCCCGCTCACGTCCGATGATGATCCTCGCCGGTCTGCTGGCTGCCGGCACCGCCCTCGGCAAGGTTCGCCGCTGACCTGACTCGTTGCCCGCCACCTCAGCGTTCTGGGGAGGAAAGTCACGCGCTACGCGTAGAAGACCTCCCCAGAACAGCCGGGCAAAGCGAGTTCCGAAGAATCAGACGGGGTCGGCGCCCTCGTCGCCGGTGAGGGTCGTCCTCGGGGTCGAGGACAAGCGGCCGGAGGCCACCAGTTCGGTCACGGCGTCGACGGGGTTGGTATCGCCGAAGAGGCGGACATCGGCGTAGTCGGCCGGGCGGGCGGTGGCGTCGAGCACCCACCACGATGCCTCCAGGGCGATGCCGTGGGGGTCGCTGAAGTAGATCGAGTGGACGAAGCCGTGGTCAACGACCGGCGTGACCTCGCATCCGAACGAGCGGAGGCGGGCCTGCAGTTCGACCAGGGCGTCTTCGTCGGCAACGTTGAACGAGAGGTGATCGAACTGCGCTTTGCGCAGCCGGTCGGGAATGCCCGCCGGCGCCGCAAATGCACCGCCTCCCTTGACCTCGAAGAAGGCAATGGTGTTCTCCGGCCCGATCTCGAAGAAGTAGTGCCGCATCGGTCCGGCCATCACCGATGCCACCAGCCGCATGCCGAGTACCCCGTGGTAGAAGCGCACGGTGGCGTCCATGTCGGGTGTCACCAGGGCGAGGTGGTTGATGCCCCGCCAGCGGGGCGCCTCGACGGGTCCGTCGCCGCTCATGACGTGACCCCGGGGCCGGTGCGGCTCTCGACCTCGAAGGCCAACAGCTCGCTTCCCATGGCGACCGGCTTGTCGGCCCCCTCCGGCCGGGCATGGCCCTGACCGAAGGCCATCGACGACGTCCACGCCTCGAAGGCCGACTTGTCGCGCCAGCGTGTGTAGACGAAAAACGTGTTCTTTCCGTCAGCCGGACGGAGGAGTTGGAACTCCTCGAACCCGTCCTGATTGTCGACGGCTCCGGCGCGGGCAGCAAAGCGCTTCACGAGTTCGTCCGCACCCCCCTCCGGAACGGTGATGGCGTTGATGGCGACGAAGGACATGGCTCGACGCTAACGCCGCGACGCTCGTTAAGCGGCGGCGGCGCAGGCGGCGGCAGCTCGGGCCATTGCTAGAGCCAGCGAGCGCCCGGGCCTTCGTCGCCAGCAATGTCGTCGGGGTTCGACAGGGCGCACGTCTTGAGCGAGAGGCACCCGCACCCGATGCACGAGTCGAGACGGTCGCGCAGCCGCTCGAGCTCGACGATCCGGGCGTCGAGCATCGGTCGCCACGATCGCGAAAGGCGCCGCCAATCCACAGCCGTCGGCGTTCGGCCGTCAGGGAGAGTCGCCAGCGAATCGCGTATCTCGCTGATGCTGAGGCCGACGCGTTGCGCGGAGCGGACGAAGGCGACCCGACGGAGGACCTCTCGCTCGAAGCGGCGTTGGCCGCCGTCCGTTCGAACGGAGGCGATGAGGCCCTCCTTCTCGTAGAACCGGAGGGCCGAGGTGGCGACGCCCGCCCGATCCGCCACCTCTCCGATGGTGAGCTCCATGGAATCAAGATACCACTTGACTTGAAGTGAACTTCAAGTTTTACGGTGCCCGCATGCACATCGCCATCATCACCGGAGGGTCGAAGGGATTGGGGCTTGCGCTCACCCGAGATCTCACCGCCCACGGCTGGAAGGTCATCACCGACGGACGGGACGCCGGCATCTTGACCGACGCCCATGCGGGCACGGAGGTCGTCGTCGTCCCAGGCGACATCAACGATGTGAAACACCGCGCCGCGCTCGTTTCCGCCGCCTCCGGCTTCGGACGATTGGACCTGCTCGTCAACAACGCCGGGACTCTCGGTCCCTCTCCGCTGCCGGCGCTCGCTGACATCGATCCCGTCGATCTCCTCGAGGTCTACCGCGTCAACGCCGTCGCCCCACTGGCGTTGGTGCAAGCAGCTCTCCCGTTGTTGCGGTCATCGACGGGCGCAGTGGTGAACGTCACGTCAGATGCCTCCGTCCAGGCGTACGCAGGGTGGGGTGGCTATGGCTCCTCCAAGGCCGCCCTCGACCAGCTCACCGCCGTGCTCGCCGAGGAGGAACCGGCCGTGCGCTTCTGGTCGCTCGACCCCGGCGACATGCGCACCCAGATGCACCAGGACGCCTTCCCTGGAGAGGACATCTCCGACCGCCCCGACCCCGCGTCGGTCGCTCCGGTCGTGCGGGCGTTGCTGGGCTCCGGCAGACCGAGCGGCCGGATCCAAGCGTCCGCGCTGTCGGCCGAGGCGGGGCGGTGACGGCCACGTCCACGGCGACGCGCAATTCGACGGACCGCCTGGCGTTCGTGCTGCCCCCGGAGCTCGAAGCGACGGTTCCTCCGGAGAGCAGGGGTATGACCCGCGACGCCGTGCGAATGATGGTGGCGCGACGAAGCGACAACTCGATCGCTCACTCGACATTCGTGATGCTGCCCTCGTTCCTGGACGAAGGCGATCTGGTCGTCATCAACACCTCTGGAACCATCCCTTCGGCGATCGAGGGGGTTGGCGCCGATGGGACGCCGGTGGTGATCCATCTCTCGACCCACCTCGGCGGCGATCTTTGGGTCGTCGAGCCGCGACGAGCTGAAGGTTCCACCACCGCACGCTGGACCGGGACACCTCCCCCGAAGCAGATCACCGTCGGGGCGGATGCCTCGGTGGAACTCGTCCGATCGCGGGCGGGCGGACGACTGTGGGAAGCGCAGCTCACGCTCCCCCAGCCCCTGTTGGCCTGGCTCGCCGTCAACGGACGGCCCATCAGGTACGGCTACGTGAAGGGGTCATGGCCGGTCAGCGCCTATCAGAACGTCTTCGCCACCGAACCCGGAAGCGCCGAGATGCCGAGCGCCGGGCGACCGTTCACCGCGGATGTCATCACGCGGCTGGTGACGAAAGGGATCGGCGTGTGCCCGATTCTTCTTCACACCGGTGTTGCATCCCTCGAAGCCAACGAGACGCCGTATCCCGAGCGATTCTCGGTCGCAGCGACGACGGCTCGCCGGGTCAACGAGACGAGGCGAGCCGGCGGACGGGTCATCGCCGTCGGCACGACCGTCGTGCGAGCCCTGGAGTCGGCGACTCGAAGCGGCCGGGTCGTTCCACGGTCCGGCTGGGCCCGCGTCGTGATCACCCCGGAGCGTGGGGTGCGCGTCGTGGATGGGCTGTTGACCGGGTGGCACGAACCGGTGGCTTCGCACCTGATGATGTTGGAGGCCGTCGCCGGTCGTCCGCTCCTCGAGACCTCGTACGCAGCTGCCCTCGACGCCGGTTACCTCTGGCACGAGTTCGGTGACGTCCACCTCATCCTCCCTTGACGCTACGGAGCCGCCACCAGATACCGGGCCTGCGCGCGGAGGCCGGGCGCCTGTCGGGCAGCAGAGACAAGGGCGGGGTACCCGCCGACCACGGCTTGGAGCGGGGTGGCGATGCGCTTGCCGCCGGCCAGCCCGTAGCGCACCGGGACGATCTCCGAGGCGTAGGTGCCGAAGATGCGATCCCAAATGATCAGCATCGAGCCGAAGTTCTTGTCGAGATACTCGGCATTCGAGCCGTGATGAACGCGATGGGCCGAAGGGGTGACGAAGACGAGATCAAGGACGGTCGGCCGTCGCCAGAGCTCGGTGTGTTGGAGCTGGCCCATCATCAAGACGAACGCGCCCATCGCCGCCAGCGCCGCTGGATGGAAGCCGAGCAATGGGACCCACAGGACCAGGACCGGCTTGTAGAGCGACTCCATCCACGGCAGGCGGACGGCGGAGGTGAACGTGAAGTGTTCGAGGGAGTGGTGGACCATGTGCGACGCCCACAGCACCCGCACCCTGTGCTCGGCCCGGTGGATCCAGTACGAGGCGAAGTCTCGGGCCACGAAGATGGCGCACCAGACGACGGGACTACGCCAGTCGAGATCGAACAAACGGTGCTCGTAGACGGTGAGAGCAACACCGAACATCAGGCCCTTGGACACCAGCGACTTGGCGACGAGATAGGCGACGCCGCCGGCGATCGAGGTCTTCGATCCGCCCACGTCGACCCGCCTGCGCACGACTGCCACTGCCTGTTCGCCGGCGACCGTCGCCGTCACGGTGAAAGCCACGACGAGAAGCGCGTGGTCGGTGAGCCAGGTCAGGAGGGCGGTAGCGGTCTGCACCTCTGCATCGTCGGCCTCCTCCGGCCGATCCGGTCCCCGGGAAATCCCCCAATGTGGGCTGGGGTGGCTAGAAGCAGGCTTCCAGCAGCGCCCGGGCGTCGACTTCGGAGACCGGGCGGGGGTTGGCCCGGACGCTGGCGTTCCCTTCGGCCATCCGAGCCACGGCGTCGAGATCATCCTCGGTCACGCCGAGCTCGGCCAGGGTGCCGGGCAGGCCGAGGAGCTGGCGGAGGCGGTCGATGGCGTCGGCCGGATCGTCCTGGTCACCGAGGGCCACGCCGATCCGGCCGATGGCCTGCGGTACGACCTCGGCGTTGAAGCGCACCGCGGAGGCCAGGACGATGGCGTTGGCGAGCCCGTGGGCGATGCCGGTCCGACCGCCCAGCAGCTGCGCCAGGCCGTGGTGCACGCCCATCG
>JBKJLN010000142.1:0-5422 GCA_046596935.1 Acidimicrobiales bacterium | reverse complement strand
AACTGGTTGGCGACCTGCTGGAGGGCGGCATTCACGGGCGTGGCCACACCGTGGGTTCGGCCAAGCAGAACGATCTCACCGTTGAGGTAGTCAGCCTCGGTTCGGCCGGAGCCCCGGGCCAGGCTCTGCCACGTCGAGCCGCCACCGCGATGGCGTCCGTCGATGGGCTTCACCTGCAGGATGGCGCCCCTCCGCTCGCGGTCCTCCGTCTCCGAGGCCACGTCGATCCCGGCAGCGGCAAAGCAGGCGACGGCCTCGTCCCGAGCCAGCTGCGCCAACGGGCTCTTGCGGCCGTCGGGCCCGCAGGCGGCGTCGAGGGCGTTGCCGAGATTCATGAGGAGCTTGGCGTACTTGCGCCGCATCACGTCGGGGACGGCGAGGCTGGAGAAGCCCGAGTCGTCGAGCGCCGCCGCGATCGCCACGGTGTCGTCGTCGGTGCCGCTGGGATAGCGACCGATGTCGAGGATGCCGGCCACCGGCGTCGAGCTGATTTCAACGACCCCCGGCTCGAGGTGGGTCGCCGGGAGCATCACGCACATGGCATGGACGTTGGCGAAGTGGCGCGATGCGATGCGCTCGTTCTCGACACCGTTCTGCGCGCAGACAATCGGCGTCGTCGGGTCGGCGGCGGCCGACAACGCAGCCAGGGCGTCGACGGTGTCCTGCGTCTTCATGGCCAAGACGACCACGTCGCCCGCCGTGAACGTCACATCATCGGGATGGGCAACCGTCGGGATCGGCAGCGTCACGTCGGCGTCAGCCGACCGCAGCCGAAGGCCGTGATCCCGACAGGCCTTGCCGTGGGCACCCCGGGCGATGAGGACGACGTCGTGACCATGCTCGAACAATCGCCCACCGATCGTGCCACCGATGGCTCCGGCGCCGTAGATGACGAATCGGGTGGACGGGGGTACCTCGGCCGGCATGGGTTCTGCCTAGCGCACGTACGCTCGACGGGGTGCGCGACGAGCTCGTGGTGTCGGAGATCTTCGGGCCCACTTGGCAGGGCGAAGGGGCTTCGCTGGGGCGACGCGCCGGTTTCCTCCGTCTCGGCCGGTGCAATCTCGCGTGCACGTTCTGCGACACCCCCTACACCTGGCGATGGGCTGACCATGATCCAGCCGTCGAGCTCCGGACGATGTCCGTCGACGCAATCGTCGCCGCTCTGGTTGCGATGGAAGTCCCCCTCGTGGTCGTGACCGGTGGCGAACCCCTGTTGCAGCAGACACACCTTCCTCCCCTTCTCCGCGCATTGCGGGGAGCCGGGATGCAGACCGAGATCGAGACAGCGGGAACGTTGGCTCCGACGTCGGATGTGGTGGCCCTCGTCGATCGCTTCAACGTCTCACCGAAACTCGCCAACAGCGGGAACGCCCTCGAGCGGCGCTTCCGTCCCGACGTCTTACGGGCATTCGAAGCCCTCGGGACCACGGCGTTCAAGTTCGTGGCCGCGGATGTCGGTGACCTGGAAGAGATCGCCGCTGTCGTGGACGAGTGCGCACTCACCGATGTCTGGGTGATGCCGGAGGGCACCGATGCCGACACGATCGTGCGCCGCTCGCGCGAACTCGCAAACGACGTCCTGCAGCGAGGCTGGAACTTCACCACGCGCCTCCACGTCCTCGTCTGGGGAGACCGCCGCGGCGTCTGACTAACTTGCGACGATGACGTCCCGCTCCATCCATCCCGCAGATCGACGGCTCATCTCGTCCGGCTCGCCCTACGAACCGACGATCGGCTTCAGCCGCGCCGTTCGCGTCGGCGACCACGTTTGGGTCGCCGGGACGGCGCCGATTTGGCCCGACGGGTCGTGCGATCCCGACCCCGAAGTGCAAGCTGCTCGATGCCTCGAGATCATCCTGGCGGCCCTGGCGGAGGCCGGCGCAGGACCAGAGCACGTCGTGGCCACACGGATGTTCATGACCGACCCGACCTACGGCGAAGCCGTGGGCCGAGCGCACGGCAAGGTCTTCGCCGACATCCGTCCTGCGGCCACGCAGCTGGCAGTGGCCGCACTGCTTCGTCCCGAATGGAAGGTCGAGATCGAGGCCGAGGCGGTGATCTCGTGAGCGACAGCTTGGTGAGCGGGGCGGTGGAAGACCTGCAGACGCCGGCGCTTCTCGTCGACGGCGATGCCTTCGACCACAACCTGACCGTGATGTCCGAGGCCTTGCCGGGGGCGCGGTTGCGTCCGCACGTCAAAGCCCACAAGTGCACAGGCATTGCACGCGCGCAGGCTGCCAAGGGGCATGTGACCTTCACGGCGGCCACGATCCGCGAGGTCGAAGTGCTGGCGGCGGCGGGTTTGGGAGACGACATCCTGCTGGCCAACGAAGTGACCGACGCCCGCCGGCTGGGAGCAGTCGCCGAACGCCACGGCGCCCGAATCACTGTCGCGGTCGACAGCGAACCGACCATCGAAGCGGCGGTCGCCGGCGGCGTCCGCGAGGTTCTCATCGACGTCAATGTTGGCCTCCCTCGATGCGGGTGTGATCCCGAAGACGCTGGACGCCTCGCCGACTTCGCCCGGGCACGCGGCCTGGCGGTGCGCGGGGTGATGGGATACGAAGGCCATGTCGTCGGCCTCCCCGACCGCGGCGAGCGCATCGAGAAGGTCGGTGTGGCGATGACGCTGTTGGTGCGGGCGGCCGAACTTGCTGGAGGCGACGTGATCAGCACCGGCGGCACGGGCACCTACGACATCAACACCTGGGGCACCGAGATCCAGGCCGGTTCGTACGCACTGATGGACACGGCCTACGACCAACTCGGCATTCCGTTCCGCCAAGCGCTCAGCGTTCTATCCACCGTCATCTCGGTTTCCGCGAAGTACGCGGTCGCGGACTGCGGGCTCAAAGCCCTCGGCATGGACCATGGACTGCCGAGCATGGGCGACGCCGCCAAGGTCTGGTTCTGCAGCGATGAGCACATCACGTTCGCACCTGAGGCAGGACGCGCCGTGCGCGTCGGCGATCGCGTGCGCGTCATCCCCGCGCATGTCGACCCAACGGTGGCGTATCACGAGGTGTTGCACGTCGTGCGCGAGGGGAGGGTCACTGAACGGTGGCCCGTCGACATGCGAGGCTGGTGACCACTTTCCCCAATAAAGGAGATTTTTCGTTGCCTGCAAAGTTCGTTGTGAAGAAGGGTACGACCGGCAAGTTCCGGTTCAACCTGCTGTCGTCCAATGGCCAGGTTGTCGCTTCCAGCGAGGCATACAACTCCAAGGCTGCGGCCATGGGCGGCATCCGCTCGGTGCAGAAGTTCGCCGCCGACGCCGAGGTCGAAGACCAGACGACGACGGCGTTCGCCAAGTCCCAGGCCGATGCCAAGGAAGCGTCGACGGCCCGCAAGGCCGCGTCGCGCACCCGCAAGGCGGCGGCCAAGAAGTCGACGTCCACCCGTAAGGCGCCGGCCGCCGCCAAGTCGGCCGCCCCGCGCAAGACGCTCGCCGCCCGGAAGAGCGCCGCCGCCAAGCGCTGAGGCTTCCCGCCCCACTCCCGTTTTGGGCGGATCCATCCGTCGTATCGACCGGTAGATCCGCCCAAAACGTTCAGGGGTTCGGCAGGCGTTGTTGCAACAACTCATCGAGGGCCCGAAAGGCGCGGCCCCGGTGGGAGATGGCGTGCTTTTCGTCGGACGTCATCTCGGCGAACGTGCGCCCGTCGCCTCCGTCCGGGACAAAGACCGGGTCGTATCCAAACCCGGCGTTGCCTTTCGGTGCCGCCGCAATGGTGCCGTCGACGACTCCGTCGGCCACGACCTCGGTTCCGTCCGGGAATCGTGCAAGAGCGACGGTGCGGAATCGAGCGGTGCGATCGGTTTCCCCGACAAGGGCATCGACGAGCTTTCTCACGTTGTCGGCATAGGTCGCCTGTTCGCCGGCGAACCGAGCCGAGTACACCCCGGGCGCACCGTCGAGCGCGGCCACCTCGAGTCCGGTGTCGTCAGCGACCGCAGCTTCCCCGGTGGCCTCCACCAGGGCAACCGCCTTGAGGCGGGCATTGTCCTCGAGGGTCGTACCCGTCTCCTCCACGTCGGGGACGTTGACAGGGCGGGCCAGCAGTTCGTGGCCCACGAGGATCGCCGCGATCTCCGCCGCTTTGTCAGGATTGGCGGAAGCGAAGACGAAGCGCATCACGTGGGGCCGGCGACGCCTCCAGCAGCGTCTGCTGACGGGAGATGATCTCCCCGATGCCGTGCTCGGCCAATGCGAGGAGGGCGTCGAGCTCGGATCGGCTGAAGGCTTGGCCTTCGGCGGTCCCCTGCACCTCGATGAACCGCCCGCTCGATGTCATCACGACGTTCATGTCGACCTCGGCGCGGACGTCTTCCACGTACGGAAGGTCGAGCATCGGGACGCCGTCGATGATGCCGACGGAGATGGCGGCGCAGGCCTCGACCATCGGGTGCTGCTTGACGAGCTTTTGCTGCACCAGCCGAGTGCAGGCATCGTGAAGAGCGACATACGCACCGCAGATCGACGCCGTGCGCGTGCCACCGTCGGCTTGGAGGACGTCGCAGTCGAGGACGATCTGCATCTCACCGAGGGCCACCATGTCCGTGACGGCGCGAAGTGACCGGCCGATCAGCCGCTGGATCTCCTGGGTACGCCCGGACTGCTTGCCTTTCGCTGCCTCACGGTCGACGCGTTCAGGGGACGACCCCGGGAGCATGGAGTACTCCGCCGTCACCCAACCCTTGCCCTTGCCCCGCATCCACGGCGGAACCTTGGCATCGACCGATGCGGTGCACAGCACCCGGGTGCGGCCCATCTCGACGAGGACCGATCCGGCGGCGAACTCGGTGAAGTCGCGCGTGAACGCGAGCGTCCGGAGCTCGTTGGGGTTGCGTCCGTCGGAACGGGTTGCGCCGCTCATACCTCGTAGACCTCGTGGAGGACAGCGACATCGACGGCCCGCCCGAATGCGGCTTCGGCCTCGGCCTTGGCGGCGGCGGGATCGAGCCCCGGCTGCAGGTGGGTGAGGAGCAGTCGTCCCACCTCGGCTCGGCGAGCGGAGTGCCCGGCCTGGCGTGCACTCATGTGGCCTGCCATCCCTTCGTCGTTCTTCAGATAGGTCGCCTCGCACAGTGCGAGGTCGAGTCCGGCGCCGAGAGCCGACAGCGGCCAGGCGGGTCCAGAGTCGGCAGAGTACCCGAGGCTCCTGCTGTCTCCGTCGACGCGCACACCCACCGTCTCCGGGCCGTGATCGGTGCGCGAGAACGTGAGCGTCAGGTCCCCGATGCCCTCCCGGCTTCCATCACCCACGATGTGCCAGTCGAGTGGAGGACCGTCGTGATAGGCCCTCGCCCGCACGCTCCTGGGGGCGTAGACCGGAACGGACGTCCGGCGGAGGTAGTACTTGCAGGCGACGTAGAACCCGGACAGGTCGGCGCAGTGGTCGGGGTGCTCGTGACTGAG
>JBKJLN010000068.1:0-3166 GCA_046596935.1 Acidimicrobiales bacterium | reverse complement strand
GACGTCAGGTCGACGACGCCACCGTCGAAGGCTTCGAGACCGTTCTCGCCGCCACCAACGACGTGGCCGAGCGGGTGCGCCTGTTGGCGGGCTACCTCTCGTCGTTCGTGACCACCAACGCTAGGAACGACCTGGCCCAAGGCGAGCTGTCGCAGCTCCAGGCCGAACTGTCCCAGCTGGCGCGCCTGCGCTCGCGCTTCGACGCGTGGGTCGCCGCCCTCGGCGACGCCGAGCTCGTCGCCCGCTCCGGCGCCGCCGCTGATCACGCCTATCCGCTCGAGCGCTCGACGCTCCGCGCCTCGCATCAGATGTCGGAAGACGAGGAGGGGCTGCTGGCGGATCTCTCCCTGACGGGTTCGACGGCGTGGTCGCGGCTCTACGGCACTTTCACTTCCCAACTCGTGGTGCACGTGGGAGGCGAGGACATGCCCATGAGTCGGGCCCGGGGACTGGCGTACGACGCCGACCCCGCCGTCCGGAAGGCCGCCTATCTCGCCGAGCTGGCGACCTGGGAGGCCAACGATGTGCCGATCATCGCCGCCCTCAACTCGGTCAAGGGCGAAGCCGCCACCGTGAATCGCCGTCGGGGGTGGGCCGACGACCTCGAGCCGGCGCTCGTCGCCAACGGGGTCGATCGCGAAACCCTCGACGCCATGCAATCGGCGGTTGGCGAGTCACTCCCCGACTTTCGCCGCTACCTCAAGGCCAAAGCCCACCTGCTCGGACGCGGCGACAACGGCCTTCCGTTCTTCGACCTCTTTGCTCCCCTCGGGAACGGTGCCGCGCGCGCCTGGGACGATGCCACTGCGTCGGTTGCGTCAACCTTCGCGAGCTACTCCCCGCAGCTCGGCAACCTGGCCCGGCGCGCCGTCGACGAACGATGGATCGACGCCGAGCCACGCGACGGCAAGCGCGACGGCGCCTTCTGCATGGGCCTCCAGGGCGACCGTTCGCTCGTGCTGTTGAATTTCGACGGATCGTTCCGCGCCGTGCAGACACTCGCCCACGAACTCGGCCACGCCTATCACAACGTCACCTTGGCCGATCGGACGGCGCTGCAACGCCAGCTGCCGATGGCGCTGGCCGAGACGGCCAGCATCTTCTGCGAGACGATCATGGTGGCCGAGGGGTTGGCCATGGCGTCGCCCGATGAACGGCTCGTCCTCATCGAGGGCGACCTCCAGTCGGCCTGCCAGGTGGTGGTCGACATCCATTCGCGGTTCCTGTTCGAGCAGGCGTTTTGTGAGCTACGGGCCACGCGAACGGTGTCGAGCGCCGAGGCCTGCCAGCTCATGCTCGACGCCCAGGACGCGACGTACGGCGACGGCCTCGATCCCGACCTCCGCCATCCCTTCATGTGGGCGGCCAAGCCCCACTACTACTCGAGCGCGTTCTACAACTGGCCCTACACCTTCGGCTTGCTCTTCGGCCTCGGCCTCTACGCCCGATACACCGCCGACCCGGAGCAGTTCCGAGGCGGCTACGACGACCTGCTGTCGTCGTGTGGGTTGGCATCAGCCGCCGACCTCGCCGGCCGCTTCGGCATCGACGTGCACGACCAGGCCTTCTGGGCCTCGTCACTACGGGTCTTGCAAGACCGCATCGAGGAGTTCTGTACCCTCGCCGACTGATCCTCAGTGAGCGGCGGCGTAGGCCTCGCGGACGTCGGAGGCGATGCGGCCCTTCTCGCCGACCTTGTAGCCGTTGGCCTTGGCCCACTCACGGATGGCGTTGGCGTCGCCGCCGCCGCTCGAGCGCGGCGCCCCGCTCGAGCGGATGGAGCGACCCCCGACCCGCCGGGCCTTCGACGTCCACGTGTCGAACTGGCTGCTCAGTTCGGCGTTGTCCTTGGCGCACAGGTCGAGCTCCCACTGCTCTCGCCCCCACCCGAGCGTGACCGAGGTCGCGTCGTCGGTCTGGCTGCCACATACGTCGCACGTCACGGTTTCGATGATCTGTCGGTGCCTGGCCACGGCGCCGAGACTACGTCACGACCTCGGCGTGCTCCTCGATGATCACGAAGGTCTCTTCCGACTTGGCGCCTCGTACCGAGGGGTTCCAGGCGAACGCCTGCCCGGTCGCGATCACCCGCTCGTCCCCGGGCGCGGCGATGATCTCCCGTGATCGGTAGCCGGCCATCCCCCCCTGGTGGTGGTTCTCCCACTCGTCGGGGAAGCCCGCGTCGGCGTAGAAGCTCCGGCAATCGTCGAAGGCCTGGCCGAGCGTCCGGCCGGGGCGCGTCGCCTCGGTGCGCATCCGACGCAGGATCTCGTCGCTGGCGGCAATCCGTTCCTGCAACTCGGCGGACGGCGGCTCGAAGTCGACGAAGCGGGTGAGGCTGACGAACAGTCCGAAACGCTCGCAGCTCGCCGCCAGCAACACGCGAGCACCGAGAGGCGCGTCGGTGGGGACCGGATGCCGGAACTTCGGGATGCGATCCGCGCCTCCCGCGAGCAACACCGGCGTCGTCAGCCCGCGGCGCCGGGCCGCCGCCGCGAGCAAGGTCGCCGCCTCGCGCTCGGTCATCTCCGGTCGAACGACGGCGGCGACCTCGTCGAAGGCGCTTCGGGTGTCAGCACCGAGGGATCGGTACTGCCTGATGGCGGCGGCGTCGAGCACGTAGCGAAGCGGGGCGATCGACGACCCGAGATCGACCTCTCCTGCAGCCCGGACGAGGTCGGTGGCGAGGGCTGAGGTCGTGCCGACGAGGCTGCGAATGGTCGCCGACGGACCCACCGTCCACGGATGAGCGATGACTTCGAGGCCAGCCTCCGAGACGCTGGCGTCGGTCAGCGCCTCGGCCCGCAAGCGAGGCGCCTCGATGACGTCGGTGACGATCCACTCGCCCACCGACGTGATGACGATCGAGGCCACGCCGGTCTCGTCACTGGAATCGATCCGGTTGTCGAGGCCGCCGGTGTACCAGGCCACGTTCGCCGGCCGCCGCAACATCACGGCGCCGGCCCCGGCCCGATCTGCGACCTCGAGCAGCCGAGTGCGCCGGTCGGCTCGACTCAGCCGGACACCTTGGCGGCGAGGAAGACGGGGATGTCCCGGTCGGTCTTCGCCTTGTAGTCGGCGTAGGGCGGGAAGGCGGCGACGCAGCGCTCCCACCACTCGGCCTTTTCGTCGCCGGTGATTTCTCGGACCGAGACTGCGAACGGCT
>JBKJLN010000467.1:0-7845 GCA_046596935.1 Acidimicrobiales bacterium | reverse complement strand
GTACCGCTGCTCGTTCCAGCCGAGGTCGCCAGGCTGATGGTCGCACCCGACGCAGCCCCTGCGCCAGTGGCAATCGTCGGACTGACGATCTGCGCCACCAACCCAGTGGCGTTTGCGGCTGTTCCGGTGCCGCTGGCCAGACCACCGTTGACGTCAACCTGGGCTCTGGCGGCTCCGGCCGATCCGGTTCCGGAGGCAGTCTCCGCAGGAGCTGTGTCTGTGATCGAGATGGTGGTGTTGGCAGCCGCACCAGTGCCGGTTGCGGACGACACACTGGCAGCAACGCTGGTGGACGCAGAGTTGGCTGTTCCGGTGCCCGTGGCGGCGGTCGGGAAGACACTCTTCGCAACCAACCCGGCAGCGTTCGATGCCGCACCTGTTCCAGTCGCAGTAGACGCGTTGGTCGAGATCGATCCGGATGGAGATCCGCTCGAACCTGTCCCGGTTGAAGTGCCCGACGACCCTGCGACTGAAGAGCTGATGTTCCCGGCTGAGCCTGAACCGGACGCGACGCCAGCGAATACCTGCTTGGCGACGAGTCCTGCTGCGTTGAGCGCTGCGCCTGTTCCTGACGCGACCGATGCGTTGGTCGAGACTGCCGCACTCGCGGCGCTGGCTGTTCCTGTTCCGGAGGCAGTTTCAGCAGGAGCCGTATCTGTGATGCTGATCGAGGTGTTGCCAGCGCTGCCTGTTCCAGTGGCGACAGATGCGGATGCAGCAATGTTGATCGCAGCGTTGCCCGCTGACCCGGTCCCGGTTGCAGCAGTCGGAGAAACGGACTTGGCAACCAGACCCGAGGCATTGGAAGCAGCGCCAGTGCCCGAGGCAACGCTGGCGCTCGCTGCGATCGACCCGGCAGGAGCACCGACTGTGCCAGTGCCCGTGGCTGCGCCGGACGATCCCGCCACCGATGAGCTGATGTTGCCTGCTGAGCCCGTCCCGATTGCTGCGCTGGCGCTGGCATTGATTCCGGGTACGCCAGTGGCGTTGCTGGCTGCACCAGTTCCGCTCGCGACCTGGATCGGCGCTGCGATCGTCCTACCCGGCTGATATGCCGTTCCTGTGCCCGAGGCCGTCTCGGCGGGAGCCGTGTCGGTGATCGAGATTGATGTGTTGTATGAAGTCCCGGTTCCGGCAGCGTTGCCAGCGTTCGGCGCGAGACTCGACGCGGCGTTGTTCGCGGAGCCTGTGCCAGTCGCTGCGCCAGGGAAGACCGACTTCGCAACCAGCCCTGCGGCGTTGGTTGCTGATCCTGTTCCTGCGGCTTGGGCAGCGTTGGGAGCGATCGAGACAGGCGGCGCGTTGGCTGCACCTGTGAGGGAAGCGATGTTGGACGTCGCCGCGACCGCGATCGACGTGACGTAGCTGGTGCCGGTGCCGGTCGCGACAGTCGGCGAGACTTCCTTGGAAGCGACTCCAACTGCGTTGCTGGCAGCGCCGGTGCCGGATACAACCTGAGCGTTGATGCTCAACGAAACGGAAGCAACCAACGCTGATCCAGAGCCACTGGCATTGCCAGCATTGGCAGTGATATTGGCCGCACCCTGCGGTGCCAGGAGCGTCAGGAAGCTCATGAGTTAGCCTCCTGGCTCAGGGGTAGTAGCCGCCGCCGACGTAGGGGAAACCGTCATCCACGACCGTGGTCGTCTCCAGCAAGATGACGCCCGAGCCGTCCTCCAACAGATAGCCGTCTACGGTGGACGACTCAAGCAGCAGCTCGTCCATGTCAGGCGATCTTTGTCAGTCGCAGGAACGAGTCGGTCATCAGCTTCGCGGCGCTGGCCGCGACCTCCGTGCCGAGCTTGAACTCCAGACTCCCAGTCGCAGAGATGACGAGGGTGCCGCGCACGACCAAGTACTGGTTCGCGGCGGCCGTCCCGACGCCCACGGACGCCTTCGATGACGTGTTGATGACCCGCTCCGCGAAGCCCTCATGGATGCCCGCCGTTGCGACAGCCGAGATGCCGTCCGCGACACCCGTCGCAGCCGTCGAGCCCGTGGACAGGAAGTCGGCGTGCATCTGATAGGTCGTGACCGTCCCGGTGTGGTTATTGGCGATCTTGATACCGGTCGTGGTCGCGGCGGTCTGGAAGATCAGGTGGTACTCAAAGAGCCACGTCCCGACCCCGACTCCCGTCGTGGTCATCACCGTGCCTGGCGTCGTGGAGGTCTGGTCGGCTGAGTTGGCGGTCAGGGTCTGGTACGTGATGTTCGGTCCTGCCGCTCCGGAGCTACCGGCGACACGGGTGACGAAGTAGTCCGCGATCTGGGCAAGGGTCAGCTTCTTGCTGGTCCCAGCCTCGTTGATCGGAAACTCGTTGGCCGCTGCGGCAGCCGTCGCCGCAGTCAGCGCGGAGATCTTTGTACTAGCCATCAGACCGTCTCGTAGCCGCGAGCGATGACCGTGATGGTCAGCGCGTTGGTCGTGGTCAGGCGGAGCACCTCATCCACCGCGCCTAATCCCACCATGCCAGCGCCGTCGCCGAGGATGACGCCCGGCTTGAGAGTGGCCGACGGAGCGAACTCGTGCTCGAACACCGGCTGGTCGGTGCCAGCGGTATAGGTCGTGTCGGCAGACGCTCCGTACCAGACCGTGCAGGTGCCCGCGGTCGTGCCTCCGACGCCGATCTGGAGAGAGGTCAGGACGACCCGCTTGCCGGTGGCCGGAGTCCAGATGGCTGTGCCGGTCTGGGCGGTGGTCGCGGTGACGCGCTTCCAGACGAAGACCTGACCGTTGGCGTGCTGCGACGGGCCGGTGTTGACGGCGGTGATGATCCCCGGCAGGGACGTCAGGTTCGGGACCATTGACACGGTCGCGCCGAGGGTCGTGACGACCGTCGCCCGGAGCGCCCGGTAGCCGAGGGTCAGGATGCGGTAGTTGCCGGTGGCAGGCGTCTGAGGAATGCCAGACACCCATACGTCGGTCGGGCCGTGGAACGTCTCGGCCTCGGACCAGTTGGTGCCGTCCGCCGTGACCTGGAAGGTGAACGTGCCGGTCGTCGCGGTGTTGACCCGGACGAGCGCGTGCGTCCCGCCGTTCGTGTCCGCGACCAGAGTGGTCGAGCCGGTCGTGGCGACAGTGACGGCGGTGTAGCGCCGGTCAACGGGGTTTGCTGCCAGCAGGCCCACGTCGGGCGTGCCCGAGGCGGTCTTGAAGGCGTCGATGCCACGGACGCGGTCCCACGTCGTGCCGTTGAAGACCGTCCCAGCGACCGTTAGCGGGGCTTGACTAGTACCACCCCCCGGCATCATCCGCGCAGCAGAGCTTTGACTATCCGACGCGCCCCCAGTCGTTCCAGAAAGTTCGGAAACCACCAAATGGCCGGCGAGGCCGAGCCATAGGTTGGCGCGGTCGCCATCGGCACTAACAGCCGTCGGCAGGACAGACGATGCGCGTCCGCCGATCTTGACGGGGTTGCCGGTGTCAACTCCGTCGTTGGCTACGTCGCCCATGACCACCTGAGCCGGGATCGACCCGATGGCGTTCGAGGTCGGCACGATCGTGGCCGTGCCGGAGGCGACCGCCGTGACATTGAGGCGCACCAGCTGAGCGCCCCATGTGTTGACGAGCACTCGGCCGACGACTGCCGTGGCGGTGATGGCCGTGCCGAAGGCCGTGACTCCGAGTCCGTCGATGTATGACTGGTTCGAGTTCGCGGTGACGTACGTCGTTCCGTCATAGCTGACCTGAACCGTCGCAGCAAAGCCCGTGAACGTGCCCGCGACATCGAAGACGACCTGCGACGCGCCCTTGCTGCTGACCGTGGCCGTCGTTGCTCCCGCGGCCGCGACAGCGGCCGGGACGCGGGCGAAGCCGGGGCCAACTCCCGTGGCTAGAATACCGAGATCGGTGCTGGCACCGGCAGTAACGCCCTGAGTCGAACGCTGCCGATCCCATGAACTGCCGTTGAAGGACAAGAGGCTAGAAGCGACGACTCCTGAAGCGGCGGATGCGTCCGCGAGAGCTGACACCGACCGAACCGTTTCGAGACTGCCTGCCGTCCCAAGGACACTGATCTGCGCACCGAACCAGTAAGAGTTTCCAGCGAGCGATTGTGAGACCGAACCGAGTGAGGCCACTTGGACAGTTCCGCTATCAGGGCCTCCCGTCAAGAATGTCCCCTGCTGGCCGCTTGTGCCGAACCACGCGTTGACTCGATCACCGTTTGCAACGGCTGTCGGCAGCGTCGCCGATGTCTTGCCACCAATCTTGACTGGGTTGCCGGAGTCGATGCCATCATGGGCTACGGCTCCTTGAGCCCACAGTCCACCTGTCGCATCGCCATTCAGATCAACCGCAGTGCCATCGGCACCGAGGCTGACCTTCATCCTCTGGTAGTGGACACCGGGGCCAATGTCGTCGGTGGCGACAGTGAGCCCGGTGCCCGGCGTATAGGTCGTGTTGTCAGCGATGGCCGTATCCCTTTCGGTCACCATGCGTTACCATAACGGCATGGTGAACCTGGACGAAAGAAGGCCACTTCGATGGGAACGCCTGGTCGAACGTGGCGAGAGCTGCTGGGAGTGGCGCGGAAACCGAACGGTGGCTGGCTACGGCATGTTCCGATGGAGCACTGCCCAGAGGCAGACCGCTCATCGAGCCGCCTATCGTCTGTTCGTCGGAGAGATCCCAGACGGATACGAGATCGACCATCTGTGCCGCAACCGAGGCTGCGTCAACCCAGCCCACCTTCAGGCAGTGTCGCTTCAGGAGAACCGCCGCCGCCGTCACACCGCCCGAGGAACGGCGACCCTCAACGGGCAGAAGACGGTCTGCGTCAGGGGTCATCCGTTCGCCGGAGACAACCTTCGGATCGAGGTCAACGGATCTCGCGGCTGTCGTGAATGCGGGCGTGCGGCGATGCGCGCCTACCGCGCCCGCCTCGCCGCCAACAAACACTAGATCGGCCATGAACTACTCCTTGGCGGCCTTGGCCTTGGGTGCAGGCTCAGGAGCTTCCTCAGCCGGAGGAGTCAGCGCCACAATCTGATTGCGCGCCTGATCCAGGAGAACGCGAAGCGTCTCTACCTCCGCAGTCTTGCGACCGAGGAGGTAGAAGAGATCGTCCTTGGTGAAATCGACGGTTGCCATTCAGCCCTCTAGGTATTCAGCCGCTGCCAGTAGTCGAGCGGGATCGTCGTTGGCGTTGCCGAGCATGAGATTGCACGGCCCGCACAGAATGCCACGGACCTTGCCGGTAGCGTGATCGTGGTCGAGGTGCCAGCCCTTGGCCCTGTGGTCATCGCCGCCGCAGATGGCACACCGTTCTCCTTGGCTGGCGAACAGGGCGTCGTAGTCCTCGGGACTGATGCCGTAGTGGTACTGCCGCATGTATCCAGGTGATCGCTCCCGCCATCGAGCGTCCTGAACAATCCCTTTGCACCGCTCTGAGCAGTAGATCGCACCCCACCTCGACTCCGGGATCTCGTTCCCGCAGTTCGGACAGGGCTCTTTGCGATCATTCCAGGCTGCCAGTTGAGCTTCTCGTCGCTTGGCATTCTGCCACTTGACGCTGCACTCGCGTGAGCACGTTCGAGCCTTACCTGACCGGGTTGTGAGTTCATTGCCACACACGACACAGGCTCGACCAGCAAGACGGGACGACGTATCGTCCCGCAGCCGCTGGAGATGCCAGGTGTCCTTGCACGCCACCGAGCAGAACAGTGCTCGGCGCGTTCGTCCTTCGATGGGCTGGGAGCATTGGCGGCACGTCTTCATGCCGCCATTCTAGCACATTGCGTGGAGTCTACAATGTGAGTGCGAAGATCCCGCTGGCATTCCAGACGACCGTGAACGTTCCACTGGTCACGGAGTTCCCGCCACCAAAGTAGTTATAGCTGATGCCCTGATCAGCAACCGGAGTGGTGATGGTGTCGTCGTAGACCAGGCAGCCGAAGGCGTTGGTCAGGGTGGTGGTCGAGTTGGCGGACGCGGTGTCTGCGGCGTCGAAGGTATAGACGTTGGATGCGAACGTCGAGGTGACCGAGGCCAGATCGCGGCCGACTGCGGGCCAGCCTGTGGCGTCAAGCACACCGCCCGCAGCCCACACGCCGGTGCCATAGGCGCTCGATGCGCTGGCCACGGTCTGGGATGGGGTGACGGTGTTGTCGAACAGAGCCACCTTGAGGGCGGCGTCTGTGTTCAGGTCCATCGCGGTCGTGTTGTTCAGCACGTCCGTGATGTACGCGGAGAAGATCTTGCTATTCGTCCATGCCATCTCTAGTTGTCCTTCTGCTGTGCGATGGCATCAGCCAGCGCCTGCTTGGCACCGGCCAGATGGTCTTCGAGCTTCTCGACGCGGGCCTTGGCTCCGGCGACTCGCGCCTTGGCTTCGTCCTTCATGAGCTTCTCGTATGCCTTCTCTGCGGCGGCTTCGTCGAACTCGACGACGTTGTCATCAGTGGCCGTTCCGGCATCCGCCGCAGCGCCACTTCCCGTGCTGTTCGCCATGACGTACTCCTTCAGGCTTTCATGGTGGCTGTTGATGCGAAGACGATTGCGTCTTCGCCATCATCCCTGGTGGTTGTGACCGACATGATCGGTCGTCCGTTGCCGTCAAGCGGCACGATCTCGTTGCCGACGTAGTCCTCTCGATCGTGAGCGGTGACCTTGGCCTTGACTCCCATCTCCAGAAAGGGAGCGGTCAGTCCGCCGCGCAATCCCATGCAGACATGGAACCTGGTGTGCGGCCGAGGCTCATGGGTGACTTCCGTCTGCGTGCAGTTCGGACACCACCACTGACGGTTGACCCGCAGCTCCGTGATCAATACGACTCTCCTCGGAACTTCAGCGTGAAGCCCTCCGATCCAATCGGAGCGCCCTTGGGCACGACGCGCCTGACCCACAAAGCCACACGGTCGTTCTCATGATACGGATCATCAGGCAGCCAGAACGGTGTGATCTCCGTGGTCGGAGCATCGAACCTGACGCCGGTCGGAGCATCAAATCGAGACGCGATCCGCTGGGCATCGTGGTTCTTGCCAGCCGGGTCAAACCCGACCGTCACTGTTGACTTCCCTTCCCGCGACAGGAACCACAGGTGTGGAACGCGGAACCCATCCGGGTCGGCGTCCAGGTTCACGAAGTAGAAGCAGGCGTAGTCGGTGATGCCCTTCTCGGCTTCGACGCCTCGGACATCAGGGAACAGATCCCCCGCAGGCGAGCTGGTGATTGGACCTCCCAACCCATCGAGCGACAGGAAGAACCGGAGGTTCGACCTACTGATCGACATCGTCAGACTCGATGACCTGTTCGTCCTTGCCGGTGATGTTGCCGTTGTCATCGGTGACGAACTTGGTCAGGATCATCCGCTTCCACGTCGGGTCAGCGTCGTCGTGTTCGACTTCGACCTTGCCGATGATCCGGCCTTCGTCGTTGTGCTGATACTCGGTTGAGCGAGAGAGCTTGCGGGCTCGCTTCTCGGTGACGGTCACGACGGACTCGGGGATGTTGTTGGTGATCGTGACCGGACTGGCCGGGACGCTGACCTCGACCGCACCCTTGTTGATGTGGACCTCGGGCGGAGCGAGCTGGGGACGGTTGGCGTAGGCAGACGCAAGCTGAACGAGGGCATCGAACTGCTTGTCACCGCTGGGCGGAGCGATCTGCTTGGGGGCCTGCTGCATCTCCAGCAGCTCGCGGACGGTCGGGACATCGCTGATGTCCACGGCTCCAACCGGCGTGGCCATGATGATCTTGCCTTCCATCTCGGGGATGGGCTCGCGGCCCTCTTCGAGGCGGACCTCGTTGACGAACCGCCACGGCACTCCCGCCAGGGCCTTCTCACTGATGGCGGCTTTGGCCGTGCTCTCCTTGAGGTTGAGCGCGGTGAAGCGGAAGGCCAG
>JBKJLN010000434.1:0-2565 GCA_046596935.1 Acidimicrobiales bacterium | reverse complement strand
ATGCAGGACGAGATCACCCAGGGCGCCTACGACTTCACCCGGGCCGTCGGCCGCGGCGACAAGGTCGTCGACGGGGTCAACGCGTACAAGGACGACTCGCCCGGATCGGCTGACGTGTTCCCCATCGACCCCGAGTCGCAGCGGCGCCAGGCCGAGCGGACGAAGGCCGGCCGCGCCGAACGCAACCAGTCGGCCGTCGACGCCGCTTTGGCCGACCTGACCACAGCGGCCAAGGGCACGGCCAACCTCCTCTATCCGATGAAGGATGCACTGCGAGCGATGGCGACGCTCGGCGAGGTCAGCGACGTACTCCGCAACGAGTTCGGCGTGTACCAGCCCAACTAGCGCCCGTCGTGTTCGGCGATGATCTCGACGCAGAGGTCGAGGCACTCGTTGCAGATGCGGGCCCGTCCGCCTTTGACGATGGCGGCGACCTGGCTCGGACTCTTGCCGCAGAACCGGCAGTCGTGGACCTCATCGGCCGTCGCTACCCGCAGTGTCACCTGGCGCGGACCTCGGACGGGTGCACCCGTGGCCACGGCTTCACCAGCGCCGGCGGTGCATTGCTCGCAGATGTAGACGCCCGGGCCGGCGATCAGCTTTTTGGTGTCGGCCTGGCTGACGTTGCAGAACGAGCACCGGATCTTGGTCGAGCGCCGTCCCATCGACTTTGGGGCCTCGTCGCGCGTGACGAGCTTGCGGCAGGTCTCGGTGCACTTCGAACAGATCCGCGGCGACCCCGTTTCCGATTCCGCCATCACCCCACCGACGGCCGAAGCGCTACCGCAGAACGAGCACGTGGCCTCCTCGTCGACAGCAACCGAACGCATGCCGGCCGCGGAGCGCCGTTGCACGGCGAGATTGGCGCGGCTGACACAGCGACCGCAGATGAAGACGGGACCGGGCGCCGCCAGCAGCTTGTCGAGGTCGCGCCGGGGAGCCCCGCAGAACGAGCACGCGTCCTCGCCGGCCGTGACCGCCACCGACGTGAGCGTCGGCGTCGGCAGGTGGCTGACGTCGGTGACGGCGGAGGGCTCGACTTCCACGATTCCCTCGGTCCCGATGATCTGATGCACCCGTTGGTGGCTCATGCCGAGGGCCGACGCGATCTCGCGCATCGAGCCGCCGCTGGCGTGCAGGCGACGGATGGCTTGGTGAAAGGTGGCGCGCGCCTCGTAGGTCTGATCCTCGAGGGCCTCGAGCACGGCTCGGATGGTTCCGACATCGGAGAGGATGTCCTCGTCGAGGGGCATGTCCACTGATGTAGACATGTTCGCCGGCACGTGTCAATGGTCCCTAGACAGCGCGTCGGACAGCCGGCGTCGGGAGCGCCAGCGAGCAGCCGGCACCCCGAGCGGCAAGGCTTCGGCCCGAAGGGCGGCGCCGCAGAGCGAGGGTAGTTTCACAGGGTGCGCTTCGTCATTCTCGGTGGCGGGCCCGCGGGCCACACCGCTGCCACCCATGCAGCCCGCATGGGCGCCGAGGTGACGCTCGTCGAGCGCGATGTGGTCGGTGGCGCCGCCCACCTCTGGGATTGCATCCCTTCGAAGGCGATGATCGCCACCGGGGGGGCCATGGCCGAGGCTCGCCGCGCGGCGGTGATGGGGCTGGCGCCGCTGACGGCCGAGCTCGATGTCGTCGCGCTCTCGGGACGCATCCAGGCGATCGAGACCCGGTTGAACACGTCGGTGTGCGAGCTGCTGTCGAGCCAAGGCGTGCGGATGATCCGCGGCACGGGTCGCCTGGTCGGACCGCACTCGGTCGAGGTGGTCGAGGCGTCGGGTGCCGTGACCGCGCTCGAGGCCGACGCCGTCCTCGTGTGCACCGGATCGCGGCCGCGTGTCCCCGACTGGTGCACCCCCGACGGCGAGCGGATCCTGCTGACGCGCGACGCCTATCCGCCCCCCGAACTCCCCACCCACCTGATCGTCGTGGGCTCGGGTGTGACCGGAGTCGAGTTCGTCCACATGTTCTCGAGCTTCGGCTGTCAGGTGACGCTCATCGTCTCCCGCCAGCAGGTGCTGCCCGGGCGCGACGCCGAGGTCGCCGCCGTGTTGGAGGAGGACTTCATCGCTCGCGGGGTCAAGCTCTTCAAGGGCGCGCGAGCCGTAGCCATCGAGCGCGAGGACGACGGTGGCGCCGGAGTCGTCGTGCGTTGCGACGACGGACGGATGGCGCGCGGGTCACACGCGCTCCTGGCCATCGGGGCCGTGCCCAACTCCGAAACGCTCGGACTCGAAGCCGCCGGCGTCGCGACCGACGGCGGTTACGTTCCCATCAACCAGCACTGCCAGTCGAACGTGCCCCACATCTATGCGGCCGGCGACCTCTCCGGAAAGCTGCCGCTGTCGTCGGTCGCTTCGATCCAGGGGCGCAAGGTGGCCGAGCACGTGATGGGTTTGCACACCCGCTCGCACCGCCACCTCGACTACGACAATGCGGCGTCGGCCATCTTCACCGAACCCGAGATCGCCGACGTCGGCCTGGCCGAGGCCGATGCCTTTGCGGTGGGCCGCAAGATCAGGGTCACCAAAGTGCCGTTCAGTTCCACGCCGAAGGCCTTGA
>JBKJLN010000377.1:0-6122 GCA_046596935.1 Acidimicrobiales bacterium | reverse complement strand
TCGAAGTCTCCGGCTCGCACCCGGCCCTGACTAGCAGGGATCCCGGCGGCCGCCGCAAATCCCGTGGGGAGGGTCAGGCTTCGAACAGGTCGCGCGGGATCGCCGCCGCTGCGGGCGCGTCGAGGCCCAGGTGCTGCCAGGCCGCGGCCGTGGCCACGCGCCCGCGTGGTGTCCGCATCAACAACCCGAGTTGCAACAAGAAGGGCTCGTAGACATCTTCGACCGTCTCGGTCTCCTCGCCCACACTGACCGCCAGTGTCGACAGGCCGACGGGCCCACCTCCGAAACGGCGGCAGATGGCATCGAGAATGGCGCGGTCGACCTTGTCGAGGCCGAGCTCGTCGACCCCGAAGAGGGTGAGCCCTTGCTGTGCGACGGCATGGGAGACGGTGCCGTCGCCCCTCACCTCGGCGAAGTCGCGCACACGCTTCAACAGGCGGTTGGCGATACGGGGCGTGCCCCGGGCGCGCCCCGCGATCTCCTTGGCTCCCATCTCGTGCAAAGACACACCGAGAATGCGAGCCGACCGGAGGATGATCTCCTCGAGATCGGACGGGTCGTAGTAGTCGAGCCGGGCCACGAACCCGAAACGGTCGCGCAGGGGGCCGGTGATCAGGCCCGTCCTCGTCGTTGCCCCGACCAGGGTGAAGTGGGGCAGCGGGAGCCGGACCGACCGTGCCGCCGGGCCCTTCCCGAGCACGATGTCGAGAACGAAATCCTCCATCGCCGGATAGAGGATCTCCTCCACGGCACGACCGAGGCGGTGGATCTCGTCGATGAAGAGCACGTCGCCCTCCTGGAGATCGGAGAGGATCGCCGCCAGGTCACCGGCCCGCACCAGCGCCGGACCGGACGTGACCCGCAGGCCCACGCCCATCTCCGCGGCCACGATCCCCGACAGCGATGTCTTCCCGAGGCCGGGCGGCCCGGCAAAGAGGAGGTGATCGGTGGCCTGGCCGCGGCGACGGGCCGCCTCCAGCATGATGCCGAGGTGCTCCTTGAGCTGGGGCTGGCCCACGAACTCCTCGAGTCGTCGGGGGCGCAGCGAGACTTCCTCGGCCACCTCGATGGGGTCGGGCTCGGGCGTCAGCAGCTCCTCCCGGCTCATCGCGACACGGCCATGTGGCGAAGGGCGGCGCGCAGGAGGTCTTCGACGCTGCCGTCTTCAGGAAGAGTGCGAACGGCCTCACGTACCTCTTCGACCCCGTAGCCGAGGGCGGCGAGGGCGTTGCGCACCTCATTGCGGGCAGACGGCGTCTCGCCGAGCGACCCCACGACCACGAAGTCGGTTTCGGACGGGAGATCGAGGCGGCTCTTGAGTTCGAGCAGGAGGCGGGCCGCCGTCTTCTTTCCGATGCCCGGCACCAGCATCAGCGCGTCGACGTCATCGGTGCCCACGGCCCGGCGCAAGGCTGCCGGCGAGTGCACCGAGAGGATGTTCAGGGCGACTGCGGGTCCGATGCCGTGGGTGGAGATGAGGGCCTCGAAGGCCACCCGCTCGTCGGCCGAAGGGAACCCGTAGAGCACCAGAGCGTCCTCCCGCACGTAGGTGTGGACATGGAGAAAGACGGGCGAGCCCAGTTCTCCGAGGACGGAATGGGCCGAGGTCGGCACCTGCACCCGATACCCCACGCCACCGACCTCGACGAGCACGTCGCCTTTGGCCGACCGGTCGAGGAGGAGTCCTCGGAGGGAGCCGATCACCGCGTCACCGAGGCCGCGGCCCGCAACACCCGGTGCACGGCGTGATGGGTGAGAGCCAGTGCAAGGGCGTCGGCGGCGTCGGCTGGCTTCGGTACGTCGACCAGTCGCAGCAGGGATTGCACCATGCGCCCGACCTGGTCTTTCGAGGCGGCGCCGTAGCCGGTCACGGCCTGCTTCACCTCGTTGGAGGTGTACTGCACGACCTCGCATCCCGCCTCGGCCGCCGCCGCCAAGGCCAGACCACTGGCCTGGCCCACCGACATGGCGGTGCGCACATTCGTCTGGAAGAAGACCCGCTCGACCACGACGGCGTCGGGCGTGAACTCCACGAGCAGGGCCCGCAACTCCCGGTTGAGTTCGCAGAGGCGATCCGGGAGCGGATCGGTCGGAGGGGTCCGGATGACCCCGCAGGCAACGGCGCTCAGGGATCCGTCGGCCGCACGAGCAACCGCTCCGTAGCCGCATCGGGACAATCCCGGGTCGATGCCGAGCACGAACACTCGTTCGAGACTAGCGAACGGACTCCGGCGGGAGGCGGATGCAGGTCAGACGGGGGCGTCCTGGGCGGCCCGCACGGCCGCCACCAGTTCGTCGGTCTTGCGAAAGGTGAGGCCGGCCGTGGCCCGATGGGCGTAACGGATGATCCCGCCACGGTCGACGACGAACACCGAACGCTTGTAGAACCCGACCGGACCGAGCACGCCGTAGGCCCGCCCGACCGACTTCTCGGTGTCGGCCAACAGCGGGAAGCCGAAGCCGTGCACATTGGCGAACTGTTCGTGGCTCTCGACGCCCTGGGGGCTGATGCCGAGCACCTGCGCGTTGAGTTCCTCGAACTGGGCGATGTCGGAGGAGTAGGTGTTGAGCTGCATCGTGCACACCGGCGTGTTGTCGCCCGGGTAGAACACGAGGACGACCGGCTGTCCTTGGTATTCCGAGAGCGAGTACTCCCGCTCGCCAGTTCCTTCGAGAACGAAATCAGGGGCAACGGCGCCGACACCGACACGGGGCGGTGCCATCAGGCCTGTCCCGCCGGCGAGGACGCAGCGCAACAACGGTCGAGGAGGAATAGGGAGGTAGCGGCCACGACCTCATCCTAGGGGTCGTCTCGAGGAGATCCCGGGCGACCCGACTCCCCACGGGCGACCTACACCTGGCGTCCGGTCAGAGCCGCCAGCTTGACGATCGGTGAGGCCCCGGCAGGCGCCTCGACGGCGACGGCAAAGGTGTCGCCGTCGCGCATGTCGTCGGAAATAGCCTCCTGGGTGAAGGCCGTAACGGCGGCGACGACATCCGCCGGCGGGTCGTAGTGCTGGCCAGTGGCGGTGGCGATGTCCCAGCCGTGGACGATGCCGTCCATGGCCACGAAGCGGGCGAAGGTTTCGCCGGGTACCTCACCGAACGGAGCGGCGATGGTGCGCTCGAGGGCCCCGGGCGAGTGCACCGCCGAGCGGAGCTCGGCCATCGCCAACGGGAACGCCGCCACCAGGTCGGCCGGCGGTTCGAACGCCACTGAAGGTGCTTGACCTCGGAACGCACTGGCGAACGTGGTCGCTCCGCCGATCATGTGCTCGAGGATGTTGCGGACGGCGAAGTTGGTGCACGCCGTCGGCGAGTCGAGCTGGTCTCCGTCGAGGGATGCCACGAGCTCGTCGAGCATCGGAAGGATCTGGTCGAGTTGGGTGCAGGGGTCCATGGGTTCTCCTTGGTTGGAAGGGGCGGGCTGGCGGGTGAGGGCGGGGCGGGTGGCCGTAGAGACAGCCAATTGAGCAGCCTCACGATCGCGCCCATGCCGGATCAGACGGGTGAGTTCGTCTTCGGACTCGGGTTGGGGACGCCTCGGCATGGGTCCATCGTGGCCGGACCACCCGCGACCCGCATCGGCCACACCGATCATCGGCGGAGGTGACCAATGGTCCATCCGACCCATCGGAGATTTCGGGCGATTGGTGCACCCGACCGATGCCGAACCCTTCGTTCTGTCCGAAGATGGCAACGCCGGGCAACCCCCGGGAACCATGAACGAAAGGACCAACCATGCACACCTCCATCGAGGGCATGCCCATCGAGATGCAGGTCGGAGAGATCGAGACCCGGTCGTCGGAGTGCGACGGGGTGTTGGCCCGCCACATCCAGTTGCCCAAGGGCACGGATTTCACCCCGCTGTTCCAGGGCCTTCCCGGGAACCTGTGCCAGAGCCCGCACTGGGGCCAGGTGTTGGCCGGCTCGATCCGGGTGCGGTACGCGGACGGCACCGAGGAAGTGAACTCCGCCGGCGACGTCTATTACTGGCGCGGCGGCCACACCGGCTGGACGGACGAGGGCGTGACCTTCCTCGAGTTCAGCCCGACCAAGGAAATCGAGCCCGTCCTCGCCCACCTCGCCAAGCAGATGGCGGCCGCCGGCTGAGCGCGCCGACACCGATCGATGCGAACCTGACCAATGTGGATCTGATGGGCGAGGCTCGTGAGGCGTGGTTGCGGCACGACTGGCGGGCGTGCCTCGACTCGCTCGATGCCCTCGGAGCGCCCGGCGGAAGTGGCGATGCGGAGATCGGGCCGGAGGTCGAGGCCGAACGGCTCGATCTCCGCGCCGACGCCGCGTGGTGGCTGGGCGAGCTCGGCGGCTGCATCGAGGCGCGCGAACGTGCCTACCTCCTCTACGACGAGGCGGGTGAGAACCGTCGGGCCGGGCAATGCGCCGTGTGGCTCTACGAGCACCACAACTTCCGAGCCAGCCCGTCGATCGCCGGCGGCTGGCTCCGGCGCGCTCGCCGCGCGCTCGACGCCGACCGCGACTGTCAGGAGTACGGCGCCCTTCTCCTACGCGAGGCCGAGGTGGCCCACGGCGGCGGCAACCTCGATGCCGCCGCCGCGCTGGCCGACCAGGGCGTCGAGCTCGGGCGGAGACTGCGGTGCGCCGACCTCGAGGCGGAGGCCCTCCAGACGCTGGGGCGCGTGCGCATCGACCAATGCCGTCCCGCCGAGGGGTTGGAGCTTCTCGACGAAGCCATGTTGTTCGTGCTCGACGGCCGGCTCTCGCCATATTCGACAGGCAAGATCTACTGCAGCCTCATCACCGCCTGCGAGCAGTTGAGCGACCATGGGCGCGCCGCCGAATGGGCGGCGGCGACGGGGCGGTGGGCCGAGCGTCATCCCTTCGCCGTCTTCCCCGGGCTGTGCCGTGTCCACCAGGCGACGGCATTGCAATGGCAGGGAAAGTGGGTCGAAGCCCAGCAAGAGGCCAGTCGCGCCTGCGCCGAACTCTCGGCCATCAACCTCCCCAACGCGGCGGCGGCGTGGGCGGAGATCGGCGACATCCGGCGCCGCCTCGGCGATCTCGAGGGGGCGGCGACCGCCTTCGTCAACGCCGACGACCTGTGTGCCCAACCGCGCGCAGGGCTTGCGCTCCTCCGGCTTGCCCAGGGCGACACCGCCGTCGCCACCTCGATCATCAACGACGTGCTCGAAGGTGCCGGCTGGAACCGCCTCGCCCGAGCCAAGGTGCTGCCGGCGTGCGCCCAGATCGCCATCGCCACCGGGGAGCTGGCCACGGCCGTTTCCGCCGTCGACGAGTTGGAGGTCATCGCCGAGGACTTCGACAGCGCCGGGCTCCGCGCCGCTGCCGCCTCCGCCCGAGGCCGGCTCAAGCTGGCCCAGAACGACCCCACGGCGTGCGCAACCCTCCGAGACGCCATCACCCGCTGGACGGAGATCGGCGTGCCCTACGAGATCGCCACGACCCGCACGTTGCTCGGACAGGCCTGTCGAGACAATGACGATGACGCTGGAGCATCCGGCGCCTTCGAGGCGGCCCGTCGACTCTTCGACGACCTCGGCGTCAACCTCGCCGCCCGAAGCCCCCAGCCGCGTCGGGCCGCGACATTGCCGGCCGGATTGACCGAGCGGGAGGCCGAGGTCCTTCGCCTGGTGGCCGCCGGTCACACCAACAAAGAGGTGGCGGCCGCCCTTTTCCTCAGCGACAAGACGGTGGCCCGCCACCTCTCGAACATCTTCACCAAGATCGGGGTCTCGACCCGGGCGGCGGCGACGGCCTTCGCTTTCGAGAACGGGGTGATCGATCGCACCCCGCCGATCTCGGCGGGATGATCAGGCCATCACCGTCTCGAGGATGGCATCCGGGATGTCGAAGTTGGCGTAGACGTTCTGCACGTCGTCGAGATCTTCGAGACCATCGATCAAGCGCAGAACCTTGCGGGCGTCGGTCTCGGAGTCGAGGGGAACGGTCTGGGTCGCCAGCATGGTGAGGTCCGCGGAGTCGTAGGCGATACCCGCATCCTCGAGGGCCTTGACCACGTGGTGCAGGTCTGAGGGACCCGACGTGAGCTGCCAGGTGTCGCCCTGGTCGGCCAGGTCTTCGGCGCCGGCTTCGAGGGCGATCTCCATGAGGTCGTCTTC
>JBKJLN010000281.1:0-5574 GCA_046596935.1 Acidimicrobiales bacterium | reverse complement strand
ATGAACCAGCAGGAGATGGCGAAGTTCACGGTGCTCGTCAACGCTCGCTGGCCGGCGCGGGTGAAGGACGAGGACTGGGCGCGGGCGTGGCTCGCCGACTTCGCGCCGTTCTCCCTCGACGACGCCGTTGACGCACTCGGCGGGCTGCATCCCCAGGGGTCGAGCCCGGAGGGGCACGAGATCGTCGCGGCGTTGCGTGAGCGGGGCGTGAACGCGGACGCCTTCGTCGGCGACGTCCTCGCCGCGATCCGCGAATTCACTAGCCTCCGCGTACCGCCCCGCGAGCATTGGCGAAGCGACGTCATCTTCGACGCGATCCAGGCGTGGGGCGGTTGGGTCGCGATCTGCACCGAGCACGACTTCCGGGAGCCCGCGACGCGCGCCCAGTTTCGCGACTTGATCCGCGGCAAGGTGTCCGACTACCGCGCCCAAGGCCGACTCGTCCTATCCGCGAACCACCACCCGATGCTAGGCCGCCAGCCGTCGCCGTTCGCGGAGCTCGACGCGGCTCCCGTCACGGGCCCGTTCGTCGAGGCTCCACCCGAGGTGCTCGAGGCGTTGCGGATGCTGGGCGACGGCAAGCCGATGCCGCGCGACGCAACCACCTAAGCCGTCACCCGTCCGAATAGTTGGGCGCCGATGTACTCGGTGTAGGACGGCGGGATGGACTCATTCGCTTCGCGGCCCGTCATCCAGTAGACCCCCATCGCGTCGAGCTTGTTCTTCACGGATGCGTTGCCGCCGCCCGTGACCTGCACGAACGACGTGTCCTGGTCGAGTTTGCCGTAGTGCGCTTTGCGTTTGTCGTGCGTGAAAACGAGGGGATGCTTCGGATGGGCGGGGGCGGCGAGCGGCCAGTTCGTCTCGAATAGGCGGTGCCGGATCACGCGCAGGCCGGGGAACATCGTTCCGCAGATGACGATCGGGTTCTTGAGTGGGGAGCCTTCGACGTTCTCGATCACGTACGGGATCTCTGCTGCTTCGAGAAGTTCGCGCGTCGCGGCGATGAAGTCGGGGTATTCGCGCTTCGACTGTTTCTGGAGGTCGCTATGCGCCTGGCATGGCGGCGATGCGTGGATCGCGGCGAAGCGCTGCTCGGATAAGAGTCGCCCCCCGACCTCGATCGCGTCGCCCTGGTGGAACTCGAACGGGTATCGAGGCATCGGCTGCTTGTCGACTCCGACGACGTCGAAGCCGGCGCGGTGATATCCCATTGCCGCGCCTCCGGCTCCACTGAATAGATCCAACAGTCGCGGCCGAGTCACGCGACGATGCGTTCGAGGCCGCGCTTCTTGAGGAGTGCGTGGTGGATGGCTCCGAGCGAGCCGGCCTGGTCGGCTTCTTCGCGGGCGTCTTCGGCGAGGCCGAGGAGCGCTTCGAGGAGTTGGGCCTGGGTCATGCTGCGGAGCCGGGCCTGGCGGCGGAACTCGGTCTGGGTGGTGGGCGCGAGTGGCCGGATGTTCATGCCGTACTTCTCGGCGCTTGTCTTGGTCGATGCGGGCATGGCGGATCTCCTAACGTTGTGTGACGTGAATAGTATACCTAGAGGTTGGGGTCGGCGGTGGCGGGGCGGCACCGATCGAAGATGGCTTGCACCCCATCCCACTCAAACTGGGACTGTTCGATGGCTCGGTTCACGGCTCGCCACCCGTCGTGGTGGAGTAGTTGCCGCGTCGTGAAGACGCGCACGGTGGGGTGGTGGGGCCGCATCTCGTCGGCGATGCGGTTGGCGGTGGTGCGGGCGCCCGCTCCGGGGCCGAGGATCACGATGCAGCTCCATCGATCGTTGATCTTCGTGCGGACGTAGTAGCGGCCGGTGTATTCGCCGCGGCGGCCGGCGCGCGGGACGCGCTGGTCGGCGGGGACGGGGATGTACGGCTCCTGCGTCCCGTCCCACCGAGTCAAGCGCGCACTTCGATGGTGGCGGTCGCGTCGGCGACGACGTCGAGGGCTTGGGCGACGAGGAGTCGGAGGAGGCGCTCCACTTCGCCGGCGTACGCCTTCGTCTCTTCCTTCGCGACGCTCGCCTGGTGGCAGAGGCGGGCGCACTCGGTCTGCGTCTGCGTCACTTGCCATTCGAGGTCGAGGATGCGTTGTTCGTAGTAGCGGTATCGGTGTGTTTCGTCGAGCATCGGGGGGCTCCTAGATGGTGAGGGTGATGGTGAATGCGATGACCATGAGGAGGGCGAAGAGGGCGTAGACGCCTTCTTCGCGGTGCTGCATCCAGGCGTCGTAGAAGAGGAGGGCGGCGGCGAGGTCGGCGAGGGCGGCGCCGCCTCTCATTGCCACCACCTGGCGGCACGTCGTCCGCATCGCGCGGCGAAGCAGACGATGATGGGAGCGACCACGATCGCGTAGGCGCCACGAGAAGCCGTGCTGTAGGCGACTGGGGGCGCGATGACCGCCCACGCTGCGGCGATCAGCCAGAGGCTCGCGCGAAGCTTGGAGGCGTCTTGGCGGCGGTGCGTTGTGCATTCGACGCTGAACACGACGCGGTGATCCTCGGTGGTGAACGGCGAGAAGGTGGTGGCGGTGATGTGGTCGTAGTCGGCGGCGGCGGCCGGGACGTGATGCATCGAGCAGAGACTGCCGCCGGGCGGCCACTCCTCGTTCAGCTCGAGCATCCCGAGTTCTTGGGCGGCGACGACGCTGTAGCCGGGGAATTCGACGGGCACTACTGCTCCCTTGGGTCGGGGCCGGCGAGGAACTCGGCTATGAGGGCCTCGAGGATGATGCCGTTCTGGACGGCGCGACGCCCGTTGTCGAGGGGGAGGCGCGGCTGTTCGAGGATCCGCTCGGCGGCGTCCTCGAATAGGTGGCCGACGTCGTCGGGGACGATGCACGTGACCTTCTCCCAGGTGTCAGGCAAGGATGATCTCGTCGTCGGGGGCGTAGGTGTGGACGCCCCAGTAGATCGGGCCGCGTGGTGAGGGGAGGCCGACGGCGAGCCGGACGCGGCCTTCACTGGTTGGACTCATCACCTTCATCACTATTCTTGAGGATAGGACAGAGTCCCGGTCTTTGCGACTCGTCGACCAGTACCGGTACTCGTCGCCGACCTCGAGATGGTCGGCGCGCTTCCGGCGCATCGACGGCGTCTCGGCGGCGTAGCGGCTAGGCATCGGCGAGTCGTTTCACGAGCGGGTGGGCGCCGAGGATCCGGTCGTAGTGGCGGGCGTCTTCGATGGCGGCGTTGAACGCGGCGTCGTCGCCGGCTTCGGCGGCGCGTTGGGCGCGGCGTAGCGCCATCTCAGCGAGGGCGGAGCGCGCGGTGGGCCTGCCGGTGGTGGTGAGGGAGGCGCGTGTCGCGCGGAGCGTGGCGAGCATGTCGGCGGCGTGCATCTAGGCTCCGATCAGGTTGTAGGTGAGGGTGGCGGCGAGGGTGAGGGCGAGCGCGGCGTAGAGGTAGGGCTTCAGGTTGTTCCATGCCGCGACGATGGCGACGACGGCGATGGTGGCGACGATGCCCGTCAAGTCATCTCCTCTCGTTCGATGAGTTCGCTGGGGAGGTAGTACGCGTCGAACCCGTGGTCGCGGAAGATGACGTGGACGCGGTGGCCGGCCGCTTCGCGGGTGACGCGGCGTACGCATCGCATGGCGCGCGTTGTCTGGTCGTGGATCCAGTCGCCTTCGCGCAGGTCGGCGGCGGGCCGGTAGACGAGCACTGTCACGAGAGGCACCGGAACACGTGCCACACAAACGGGCCCGTCTGGACGGTGCCGAGGTAGGATGTTCGGTTCTCGGGGTAGGTCATCGGAATGGAGAAACCTCTCTGATGTAGTTGAGGGCGCCGGCGAGGGCGGCGGCGCGGTTCAGGTCGTCGGCGGCGAGCGCGAGGTCCTCGAGGTCGACCTGGTCGGCGAAGCGTGCGGCGCGTAGCTTCGTTTCGCAGGCGGCGAGGAGGGCGTCGAGCTCGCCGCGCATGTCGCGCGGCGAGCGGTCGGCGAGGAGTGGCATGGGGTTGTCCTTCTATCCGAGGCGGATGGGCATGAGGAGGCCGGTGAATGCGACGCCGTGCCCGTCGATGGGGGTGCCGCACTGGTGGCAGCCGATGCTGGTGATCCACGCGGGGCGGTCCGGGGCGATGCAGTGCAGGAGTGGCGTGTCGGACTGGGCGGCGGTGATGGTATCGGCGAAGAATTCGCCGTTGAAGCCGAGTTCCGCGCCGTCCCACGTGCCGAGGTCGGCGGCGACGTCGAGGTCGACCGAGAACTCGCCCATCGTCGGGTCCTCGACGCGGAGGCGGCTGGGGGTGGTGCGGGCGAGGGCGAGCCGCACGGGCGTGTTGCCGGTGGCGACGGTGGCGGCCATCTTGAGGGCGGCGAGGGTGGCGGCGGCGGGGAGCGCGGCGCCGATCTCGGCCGACTGGGGGATGAGGCGGCGCCAGTCGGGATACGTCCCTTCGATGACGCGGGCGGTGCCGTGCCATGCGCCGACGTGGACCTCGACGTGCTTCGAGTTGGCGGCGATGGTGACGAGCCCGCCACGCTTGAGCTGGAAGGCGACGGCGCGCGCGAACCGGCCCGGGATGAGGATCCGCTCGCCGTCGCCGCGACCACGCTCGCCATGCTCGACGATGTGGAGGCGGTATGAGTCGCACCCGACGAGCGTGAACGCGTAGTCATCGTGGATCTCGAGCAGGACGCCGGTCAGTACGGGCCGCATCTCGTCGGTCGAGGCGGCGGGGATGGCGCGCTCGAGCATATTCGCGAGCAGGCCGGCGGGGATCTCGAGGGTGGTGCCGGTGGGCGCCGCGGGCTGGGCGGGGTAGTCGGCGTCGGGGATGGTGGCGAGCGTGAACCGTCCGCGCGGCGAGGAGATCGCGACCTTATCGCCGGCCGCGTCGATCTCGATCCGCTCGTCGCCGATGGCGGCGAGGATCTTTTTCGCCTGGGCGATCGGCAGGTAGTGGACGCCGGATCCGTCGGCGTCGATCGTCTCGCCGTTCCACGCTTCGAGGTCGGTCGTCTGCACGAGGGCGTGCCCGTCTTCGGCCACGATCCGCGCGTAGTTGAGGGCGTCGACGGCGGCGTGCCGTGTCGTCTGCTGGTTGCGGGCGGCGACGATGGCGGCGCGCAGTGTCTTCGCGTTGGTAGCGATCATCGGGTGGTCCCTTCCGAGGCATGGGCGGAGGACGGGTGGACGGCAGCGTCTCGCGCGTCGGCGGCATCGGCGGCCCACTGGTGGACCCGCTCTAGGTGGGCGGCGATCTCGCGCAGTTCGCGGCGATGCTCGGCGTATGCGGGCAGGGTGGCGAAGTAGCGGAGTCGCTCGGCGTGGATATGGGTCATCGAGCGGCCTTCGCGGCGAGGTAGGCGTCAGTGAGGGCGGCGGCGGCGAACCGGAGGCCCGCCATTCGGCCGGCGTTGTAGTGGCCGTCCGCGTCGAGATCGCCAGCGTCGAATACCTGCGGCGGATCGTTTCCGTCGGCGATCATCTCGATCATCTCGGCGGAGATCCGCGCGCGGGCGGCGGCGTAGTGGTCGAGGGTCATCGGGGCGTCCCTTTCGATGCGGTGTAGCCGCGGCGGATGGCGACGGCCTGGGCGTTGGCGGCGGCGGTGGTCATCGTGCG
>JBKJLN010000237.1:0-8129 GCA_046596935.1 Acidimicrobiales bacterium | reverse complement strand
GGGCGTAACAGGTGGCCAGGATCCCTCGGGTCATCGGCGCCAGGTGGGGGGTGAACAGCACCTGCGCCCCGATCGCCTGTTCGATCTCGGGTGTATGCCGGTGATCGAGGAGGCCGTAGGCGGTGAAGTCCTCGTTCACCTTGGAGAAGTGGAAGTCGGGCTTCGGCGCCCGGCCGGCGCCGGAGGTCCCGCTGGCGGCGTCGACCACGATGCCGGTTGTTTCGATCGCACAGGCGCGCACCAGCGGTGCCAGCGCCAAGGCGGCCGCTGTGACGTAACAGCCGGGCGCGGCGACGAGGTCGGCGCCGATCAGGTCATCCCGGAACAACTCGGGGAGGCCGAAGGCGAACTCGGCCAGAAGGCCCGGAGCCGTGTGCTCGGCGTGATACCAGGTCGGATAAAGCGTCGGATCCTTCAAGCGGAAGTCGGCGGCGAGATCGACGAGCTTTCCCGCTCGCTTGCGAAGGTCGGGAGCGAGGTCTTGGGAGGCGCCGTGGGGCAGGCCCAGAAAGACGAGATCGAGGCCGTCGAACAGCGTGGGTTCGTACGAGGCGTAGACGAGGTCGGGGTAGGCGGCGGCCAGGCTCGGATACAGCTCGGCCGCCCGAATGCCAGCCTGCGTGTCGGCGGTGGCCACGACGATCTCGAGGTCAGGGTGGCCGGCACACAACCGGAGCAGCTCGGCGCCGGTGTAGCCGGAAGCCCCGACGATCCCGATCCGCAATGGCGCTGTCATAGAATGATCATACACAGTTCTGCATAGTCATGCAGAGTTCGTCCACAGCCAGATCCCCAGGTTGTTGCTCTACCGATCCACAGGCGGCGTCCGTACCGTGGACAGCAAGCCGGCCGGACAAGAGAGATGAGGTGGGAGCGATGAGCTTCGAGGTGATGCTGGCGGACGATTCGGTGGAGCGGGTCGAACAGGCCGACAGCTATCAATTGGAAGGCCCGCTCACGACCTTCTTCGACAACGCCAGCCGACCCGGTGGCCTCGGGGCGTGGAGCGTCAAGGTCGCCAGCTTTCGAACCGAGCAGATCGTGCGGATCCGGCGGCGATGACAGGCCGGATCAGCGGCGAAGCTCGGCGCCGGTCGCTCTGGTCACGGCGTCGATGACTCGTTGGCGAACCTCGGCAACATCGGCGTCCGTCAGCGTCCGATCGACCGCGCAGAACCGCAACCGCAAGGCCAGGCTCCTGGAGCCGACGGCAACCCCCGGTCCCCGATAGGCATCGAAGAGGTCGACGCTCACGAGCAGATCGCCTCCAGCGGCACGAATGGCGGCCTCGACCGCCGACGCCGGCGTGGTGTCAGGCGCGACGAACGCCAGATCGACATCACTGGAAGGGAAGCGGCTGACGGGTGCCTGTTCGAGATTGCGGCGGGGTGAGTCCAGGAGGGATCCGAGGTCGAGATCGAGCCAACCAACCCGACCCTGCACGGTCCACGCCGCCGAGGCGGCCGGATCGACTTCACCCACGAGCCCAACGGCCCGGCCTGCGCACTTCACCATGGCCGTCCGCCCCGGATGGAGACCTTCCGCAGTCGTCGCTTCCAGGCTGACGTCGCGCAGCCGAAGCCCTTCCACCAACGTGTCGAGAAGCTGTTTGGCCCGGACGGCGCCTATCCCACTGTCACCGTCGGGATCGTTGCCGCCAAGGACGACACCCAGGCGCTCGCGCTCGTCGGGGAGCGTCTCGTCGCCCGGGCCGGCGACGTGGCCGGGCCCGGGCCGCAAGAAGACGTGGCCGACCTCGAAGAAAGCCAGGGAACGGCTGCGGCGAGCGGTGTTGAACGCCAGCGTCCGAAGCAGGCCTGGGAGCAGCGACGTGCGCAGCACCGACTCATCTCGGATCATGGGGTTCGCCGCCACGATGGGCTCGTCGGCCCGCAGGTTGGAGCGCTCATGGTCGCCGGGGCCGATCAACGAAGCGGTTTGGGCCTCGTCGATTCCGGCGCCGGTGAGGATCGACCGGACCAACCTCCGATCGACTTGGTACGGGCTCAAATGGCCAACCATCGGACTGCGCGGGACCGTACGGGGAATCTTGGAATAGCCGTGGTGCCGCGCAACCTCCTCGATGATGTCGACCTCGAGGGTGGCGTCAGGACGAAAGGTCGGTGGCGTGACATCGAGGAGGCCGGGCTCGACCCCGACGACCTCGAACCCGATCGGAATGAGGTAGCCAGCGATCGGGGCCTCGGAAAAATCCGTTCCGAGCAACCGGTTCACCTGTTCGATGCGAATCCGGATCGGGCTTCGTGGGCGGAGCCCGTCGCGGTCGTCGACCATGCCCGGCGCGACGGTCCCCGAGCCGAGGAGCTCGCAGAACCGCTCGACGGCACGATCGATGCCGAGCGGGTCGACCCCCTTCTCGAAGCGGGCCGACGCCTCGCTGCGCAACCCAAGCCGCTTGGAGGTTCTCGCAATCGCCATGGCGTCGAAGGTGGCCGCCTCGAGCAACACCCGCGTCGTGTCGTCGGTGATCTCGCTCGACGCGCCGCCCATGATGCCGGCGATGCCGAGCGGTCGATCCTCGGCATCGCAGATGAGACAGTCGTCGCCGTCGCCCAGCGTGCGAACGATGCCATCGAGCGTCTCGAGCGTCTCTCCGGGCGTCGCCCGCCTGACGCGAATGCCGTGCCCGTCAACTCGGTCGAGGTCGTAGGGGTGGGTGGGTTGACCGAGCTCGAGCATCACATAGTTCGACGCATCGACCACGTTGTTGATGGCTCGCATGCCGGCCAGCGCCAGTCGCTTCTGGACCCAAGTCGGCGACGGGCCGATGGCGATATCGGTTATCACCGTCGCGGTGAAACGGGGACACAACTCAACGCTCTCGACGACCACCGACGTCAACTCGGATGCAAGGATCCCCGATCGGCTGACATGAGGTTCGGGAAGAGTGAACGGGACGCCGAGCCGGGCGGCGGCGTCACGGGCCACCCCGGCGATCGAGTTGGCGTCTGGCCGGTTCCCCTCGATGGCGAGGTCGTAGACGACGTCGGATTCGATCCCGAGGGCGTCGGTCACGGGCGACCCGAGCGCAAGGGCCTTGTCGAGCTGCAGGATGCCGTCCGCGTCGTCGCCAAGGCCGAGCTCGATGGCCGAGCACAGCATGCCGTTGGAGTACACCTTCTTGAGCTTCCGGCGGGCGATCGTCATGCCGTTGGGCAGGGTGGTACCGATGGTGGCCAACGGCACCACATCGCCGGGCTCGATGTTCCAGGCCCCGCACGCGACCTCGAGCGGCTCTCCAGCGCCAGCGTCGACGGTGGTCATGCGCACACGGTCGAGACCGGCGATCGGCTCGATGGTCAGGATCTTGGCGACGACGACTCCCTCGAGCCCGCCGCCAACGAACTCGATGCCCTCGACCACCATGCCGAGATCGTCGAAGACGCGACCGAGCGCCTTGGGTTCGAGATCGAACGGCGCGAAGTCACGCAGCCAGGACAGGGGGACGAGCACGGATCAGTACCTCAAAACTGGCTGATGAAGCGGGTGTCGTTGTCGAGGAGGACCCGCATGTCGGCGATGGAGTGACGAATCTGGGCGCATCGGTCGATGCCGAAGCCGAAGGCGAAACCCGACCACTCGTCGGGGTCGATGCCGCACGTCGACAAGACATTCGGGTGCACCATGCCGCAGCCGCCGAGCTCGATCCATCCGGTATGAGAACAGGTGCGACAGCCGTCGCCGCGACAGATCGAACAGGTCACCTCGAATTCGGCTGAGGGCTCCGTGAACGGGAAGTAGGCCGGTCGCAGACGCGATTCGATGTCGGGGCCGAAGTAGGCCTTGGTGAAGGTCTCGATGGTGCCGGCGAGGTCGCCGAAGGTGATGCCCCGATCGATGACCAGTCCCTCGATCTGGTTGAACGTGGCGTTGTGGCGAGCGTCGGGCGTGTCCTTGCGGTAGACCCGCCCAGGCATCACTGAATAGATCGGCGGCGGCTGGGTCTGCATGATCCGCACCTGAACAGGCGATGTGTGGGTGCGGACGAGCACCGTCTCGGGCTCGTCGTAGTCGAGGTAGAGCGTGTCGTGGTTGCTGCGCGCCGGATGGGCCTGGGGGATGTTGAGCGCTTGGAAGTTGCGCCAGTCGGTCTCGACCTCGGGACCCTCGGCGACGGTGTAGCCCATGCCGACGAACACATCTTCGAGGCGGTCGCGAGTCTGGGTCACGAGGTGGAGATGACCACGAGCCTTCCGAACCGGAACCTCGGTGAGGTCGAGGCGTTCGGCTTCGAGCAGAGCTGTGCGCGCAGCCGCCTCGAGCTCCGAGCGGCGAGCTGCAAGCGCATCGACGAGGACGGTGCGGGTCGCGTTGAGGGCCCGGCCGGCGTCCTTGCGCTCGTCGAGGGGCAGGCCACCCAAGCGCTTCTGGAGGTCGACGAGGATCGACGCGCGACCAGTCAGTCCGGCCTCGACGGCGTCGAGTTCGGCGAGTGACGCAACTCCTGCGATCCTCGAGAGGCCTTCCGCCTCCACCTGCGGCAGGGACGAGTAGCCGCTCATGGCGCCCCATTCAACAGGGGCGAAGCGGAATCGACCCAACGGTTTGCGAGTTCTCCCGAGTCCTCAGGCACCGTGGAGGTCTTCGAAGGCGAGCAGCGGCAGGGTGAAGGAGAACGTGGTGCCTTCGCCCGGCGCCGACGTTGCCGTGAGCTCGCCGCCGTGGGCCTCGACGAGTCCGCGGCTGATCCAGAGGCCGAGACCCGAGCCGGTCGGCTTGCCGAGCTCTCGCCGAAAGAACTTCGTGAACACCTTGGGCAGGTCTTCCTCGGGGATGCCGTCGCCGGCATCGTTCACGCGCAACAGCGCGTGATCGTCACCGACGATTCCCTGGATGGTCATGCCCTGGGAGGAGGCGTACTTGCAGGCGTTCTCGACCAAGTTGGTGAGCACCTGTTCGAGCTTGTCAGGATCGGCGTAGACCTCAGGGAAGTCTTCGGGGAACTGCAGGTCGACCTCGATGTCGTGATACGAGAACCGCACCTTTTCGATGATCATCGGGACGAGCGCCTTGAGGTCGACCATCTGGCGTCGAAGCACGAGGCGATCGGTCTCGAGTCGGCTGATGTCGAGCAATTCCGTGATCAGACGGTGCACGCGGTCGGCGTCGTGCTTGACCTGCTCGAGCATCTCCTTCTTCTGCTCATCGCCGATGCGATCCCAGCGGGTGAGGAGGAGGCTCGTATATCCCTTGACCGAGGTGAGCGGCGACCGAAGTTCATGGCTCACCGTCGACACGATCTCGATGCCGCTGGTGGCCTTGTGGGTCCGCGAGCCCGACTCTCGGAGCACGAGGACGACGCTGACGAGCGCACCGTCAGGGCCGCGCTCGTATTGGCCGGTGACGAACGTCCGCACCGCCGCCGTGTCGTAGCGCCGGAGGGTGACCATCTGTTCGGGTAGGCGACGGACGGAGCGAAGACCGACGGAGGGGTGCCAACCGTCGGGCCACACCGGTCGACCTTCGGAGTTGCGAGGGTCGAGCAATTCACGACAATCGGCGCCCACCAGTTCGCCGACGTCGTAGCCGGTCAGTCGGCTGGCGGCAGCGTTGGCGGCGATGATCCGTCGGTCGGGGCCGAGGTGGAGCACGGCGTCCGGCAAAAGGTCGACCAGTGGGGTCGACGAAACCCCCGTTGCGGTCACGGAGCGACCGATGCGTAGCGGCGTTGCCGGGCCGCTTCGAAACAAAGAACGGCTGCGGCCATGCCCACGTTGATCGACTCGCTCCGTCCGGCCATCGGGATGGTCACTCGATCGTCCACTTCGCCCTCGACCTCCTGTGTCAGTCCGTTGGCCTCGTTCCCAAGGACGAACGCGGTCGGCCCCGTGAGGTCGACCTGGGTGTAATCCCGGCCACCCGCCACTGTCGTCGCCAGTCGTCGCACACCCCAGCGTTTCAGGTCGGCCAGCACTTCCGTCGGATGACCGCCCACGGCGACGGGCACCTGGAACACCGAACCCGCCGATGCCCGCACGGTCTTCGGGTTGTAGAGATCCACCGAGCCCTCGCAGAAAATGACTCCATCGCATCCGGCAGCCGCGGCCGAGCGAAGGATCGTGCCCGCGTTGCCGGGATCACGGACGTCGACGGCTACCACCATGAACCGAGCTTCTCGAAGCAGCTGGTGGGGTCGATCCACGAACGGGACGACCGCCAGCACGGGTTGCGGTGTCACCGTGTCAGCGACCCGCTCGATCACGCCAGGGCCGACCTCGTGGACGCGGGCACCGTCCGTGATCGCCCGCTCGACAAGGGCTACCACGGCCCCGCCGGACGACTGCTCGCCCGCCGTGACGTACAACGACTCGACCTTGATGCCAGCGTCGAGAGCCTCGTTCACCAGCTTCAGGCCCTCGAGCACGAAGACCCGTTCGGCATCGCGGGCCGTTCTCCGGCTCACGAGCCGACGCAGGCGCTGCACCTTCTGGTGGCGCAGCGCCAGGACGGGGCCGTGCATGCCGGCCCCAGCCTCAAGAGGCTTGGCGCTCACCGGCGCCCTTCGCCACCTCGACGAGGGCAGCGAAGGCGATGGGGTCGGTGACAGCCAGGTCGGCCAGAACCTTGCGGTCGACCTCGACCTCGGCCAGCTTCAGCCCGTTGATGAGGCGGCTGTAGCTCATGCCGTTCTGACGGGCGCCGGCGTTGATCCGCTGGATCCAGAGCTGCCGGAAGTCACCCTTCCGTGCCCGGCGGTCGCGGAAGGCGTAGTTGCCCGAGTGCATGACCTGCTCGTTGGCCGCTCGGAACGACCTGCTCTTGTTGCCGTAATACCCCTGCGCCTGTTCGAGAATGGCGCGGCGGTGCTTCTTGCCGTGGACGGCGCGCTTGACCCTTGCCATGGTGCGCTCCTTTTGCGTTCGTGGGTGGGAGAGGGAGTGGAGTTGCGGGCGCTCGGCTAGATGCCGAGCATCTTGCGAATCTGCTTGGCGTCGCCGCCGGTGACCTCGGCCTCCATGGCCAAGCGACGGGTGCGCACACTCGACTTCTTCTCGAGGATGTGGGAGCGAAAGGCTTTGCGGCGCATGATCTTGCCGGTGCCGGTGATCTTGAAGCGCTTGGCGGCGCCCTTGTCAGTTTTCATCTTGGGCATCGGGGGCCTCCTGCGGCTGTTGCGTCGGTGGTTCGAGATCCGGGGCGGCGCCACCGGGTGTGTCGTCGGCTTCGGGGCTGCCGGGGGCCTTGGTGACCCTGGCGGCAGCCTGGGCCCGCTTGTCGGGCGCCAAGACCATGATCATGTTGCGCCCGTCGAGCTTGGGTGCCGATTCGACCTTGGCCGTGTCGACAGCCCGCTCGGCTATCCGGTCAAGGATTTCCTTGCCCAGATGCGGGTGAGCGGTCTCTCGACCCCGGAACATGATCGTGATCTTGACCTTGTGCCCTTCGTCCAGGAAGTGGATGACCTTCCTGGTCTTGGTGTCGAAGTCGCCCTGTCCGATCTTCACCCGGTACTTCATTTCCTTCAGGGTGACGGACGAGGTCTTGCGGCGGGACTCCTTTGCCCGCTGCGCGGCATCGAACTTGAACTTCCCGTAATCCATGATGCGACAGACGGGAGGGTTGGCGTTCGGAGCCACTTCGACGAGGTCGAGATCCTGGTCCCGGGCGACGCTGAGCGCCTCCGGCAATCCTCGGACACCGAGTTTGGTGCCATCGGTGTCGACCAGGAACACCTCACGAGCCCGGATCTTGTCGTTGATCCTTGGCTCGTTGCTGACGGGGGGTACGGCGATGCGGCATCACTCCTCGGGTCGGAGCTGCCCAGTCGCGATGACGGGCAGGCGTAGCGAAAGCAACGCCCGCCCGATGGCGGTCATTCGACCCGTCGCACGGAGACCAGCGATGCGGCTGCTGGCGAATGTGGCCGGGTGGGGGCCCGAGAGCCCCGCTTTCCCTCTTCAGTTGTGGTCGTAGGGTACAGCAATGTCTTCGATCTGGACACCTGGGGGCGAACGTCCGATTCGGCGGGAGCCCGAGCCGGCGGCGCCGAGCCCGGCTCCGTCGTCGTTCGCACCGCCCCCGGCGGCTTTCGGGGCCGAGTCGAAGGATGAGCTCACGCCGGAGGAGATGGAACAGCAGATGGCGGCGCTGCAACAGCAGCTGGCGGA
>JBKJLN010000211.1:0-5324 GCA_046596935.1 Acidimicrobiales bacterium | reverse complement strand
CGACTGCCGGGTCGCACTGCTCGTCACCGCCGACGAGCGGGATTGCCGGCGCTTCCTCGGCCCCATCACCGACGAGGTGCTCATTTTCAGCGACCCCGCTCGCGACGCCGTGAAGGGCTTCGGATTCGAGCACCTGCCCGCCATCGTGCACCTCGCCATGGACGGAACCGTCGTCAACGCCGCCGAGGGGTGGCAGCCCACGCAGTGGCGCCAGGTGACCGAGCCGCTGTCGCGCCTGCTGCGATGGAGCACGCCATCGATCCCCGTCCCCAAGGACCCCGGCCCCTTCGAAGGCTCCCCCGCGCTCCTTTAGCCCGCTACTTGTTCACTCCGCCTTTGGTCTGGGCGAGGACGTCGAGGGACTTGTCGAGATCCTTCTCCGACATCCAGCCCCGCTCGAGCACCAGTTCACGGATGGAGCGGCCGGTCTTGGTCGATTCCTTGATGACTTCGGCGGCCTTCTCGTAGCCGATGTCGGGAATGAGCGACGTGCCGATCGAAGGGGACGACTCGGCATAGGCCTTGCAGCGCGCGGCGTTGGCCTCGATGCCGTCGATGCACTTGTCACGGAAGATCCGGCTGACGTTGGCGAGCAACCGGATCGACTCGAGCAGGTTGCGGGCCATCACCGGAAGGAACACGTTCAACTCGAATGCGCCCTGCGATCCAGCGAAGGCGACGGCCGCGTCGTTGCCAATGACCTGCGTGGCCACCTGGGTCACGGCCTCGGGAATGACGGGGTTGACCTTGCCGGGCATGATCGACGAGCCGGGCTGCAAGTCGGGAAGGAAGATCTCAGCCAGGCCGGTACGGGGGCCCGAGCCCATCCACCGCAGGTCGTTGGCGATCTTGAACAACGCGATGGCGACGGTGCGCAACTGCCCGGATGCCTCGACCAACCCATCACGGGCCGATTGGGCGGCGAAGTGGTCGCGGGCCTCCGTGAGGGGGAGCGACAGATCGGCGGCCAGCTTCTCGATGACCTTGGCGGCGAATCCCTTGGGCACGTTGATGCCAGTCCCGACGGCGCTTCCTCCGAGGGGAAGTTCACCGACGCGTGGGATCACGGCCTCGATGCGCTCGATGCTCTGCTCGACCTGGGCGGCGTAGCCGCCGAACTCCTGCCCGAGTGTCACCGGGGTCGCATCCATCAGGTGCGTGCGACCCGACTTCACGACCTTGTTGAACGCCTTGGACTTCTTGCGGAGCCCCTCGGCCAGGTGGCGGAGCGCGGGCAGCAGGTCGTTCTGCATCGACATGGCGGCGGCGATGTGGATGGCCGACGGGAACATGTCGTTGGAGGAGAGCGGCGCGTTGACGTCATCGTTGGGATGGAGCGTCTCGCCGAGCGACGCGCCGGCGAGGGTCGCGAGGACCTCGTTCATGTTCATGTTCGACGAGGTGCCCGACCCGGTCTGGAATACATCGATGGGGAACTCAGCATCGTGGTTCCCCTCGAGCACGCTGCGGGCGGCCACCTGCAGCGCCTCCGATCTGGCTTTGGGGAGGACCTTGCGACGACCGTTCTCGGCCGCCACGGCCCCCTTGATGGCGGCCAACGCGGCAATGAGCGTCGGGTCGATGGGGATACCGGAAATGGGGAAGTTCTCGACGGCCCGCTGGGTCTGGGCCTGCCATTTCGCATCCTTGGGGACACGCACTTCGCCCATGGTGTCGTGCTCTATCCGGTACTCAGCCATGGCGAGGAAGGTAGCCTGGAGGCTCCGCTCGACCCAAGGTGAGGTCTCTCCCCGTGCGCACCGCCCCTCGGAGGCGCGCCGGCGCCCTCCTGGTGCTGGTGGCCCTCGTGTCACAACTCGTCTTTCCGGCGACGCCGTCAGCCGGCGACGCCATCGCTGACAAGCGGGCCGAGGCCGAACGCATCGCCCGCCAGCTCGAGCAGCAGGGCCGGCAAGTGAGCATCCTGGCGGAGGACTACGACGAGGCCCGCGTCCGGATCGAGGCCCTCGATCTCGAACTGACCTCGGCTCGCGAACAGGTGGCGAACACGGATGCCCGCGCCGGTGCCATCCGCATGCGCCTGAAGCATCAGGCGGTCACGTCCTACATCCGTGGTGGGTCGACACAGGCTCTGGCAATGCTTGCCGGCACCCGAAGGACCGAGGACTTCGCAATTCGGAGCCAGTACGTGCGCACCTTGACCTCGGGGGCGACCGATGTGCTCGATGAGTTACGCGCCGTCCGCCTTGTGCTCGACGAGCAACGGGGCCGCCTCGACACCGCGCAGACCGAAGCAAAATCCGCCGCAGTGTTGGCGGAGACCAAGCGGCGCGAGGCCACGGCCGCCGAAGCCGCGCAGCGGAAAACGTTGCAGCAGGTGCAAGGCGAGCTCACGTCGCTCGTCGAAGAGGAAACCCGACGGCGAGCCGAGGAGGAGGCGCGGCGAGCTGAGGCCGAGCTCGCCGCCCGGAAGGCCAGGGCCGAAGCGGCGGCCAGAGAAGCTGCCGCCAAGGAAGCAGCAGCCACAGCCGCTGCGGCCGCCGCAGCAGCGGCTGCAGCAGCGAAAAAAGTGACCACCACGACGGCCAAGGCGCCGACGGCGGCATCGACGTTGTCGCCCGTCGTGACCCCCCAGCCGACGTCCACGACCACGACGACGGCCGCTTCTCGGACGACGACCACCGCGCCGCCAAATTCAGGCAGCACGACGGCCGGCACCACGACGAGCGGGCCGCCGGCGGCTGGAGCCGACGCCGCCATCGCCGAAGCCAGGCGGCAAATCGGCAAGCCGTATGAATGGGGCGGCTCAGGCCCCGACACGTTCGACTGTTCGGGATTGACGAGTTGGGCGTGGCGGGCGGGTGGCAAGTCCCTCCCCCACTCGTCTCGCGCCCAGTGGACGGCAACGAGTCGAGTCGACATCGACAACATCAAGCCAGGCGACCTGCTGTTCTACGGCGAGCCCATCCATCACGTCGGCCTCTACATCGGGAACGGGCAGATGATCGAAGCCCCCGAGACGGGCAAGAACGTGCGGTACGGCTCGATCTTCCGAAGCGACTACGTCGGGGCCGGTCGCCTCAACTGACGACGGCGACGAGCGGCACGACCACCTCGGTCCGCGCGTCCACAACTGAGGAATCCGCAGGGTCGTCGAAGTAGATCTCCCAAGAGGGGCCTCCGGCGACGCGCCCGTGTTCGAGTATCCATCGAGCCAACGCGGCCAGAGCCTCCGGAATTCGGTCATGCGAGCCGCGGTGCAACGTGGAGATGGCCTCTCCGCCCGGAAGGGTCCGCCGCTTGATCGTGTCGGTCTCGGGAAACGGGGAGCCCACCGGGATGCCGGCCTCGAGGTCGAAGATGCCATCGACCTCGCCTTGGTGGAAGCGAGCGAACGGAGGCGCCACCATGGCCACGCCGTTGAGAGTCAGGTGGGAAAAGACATCAGGGAGCGCGCCGCCGACCATGGCGCCGACGGCTGCTCGACGAATGGCGGGGATGACGATGCTGGCCACCGGTTGCGGCACGAGCTGTCGCACCTCGAACACGTACGCCACGAAGTCACATGCCGGGCGGCCGGCGCCCGGCGTCGCCCGGCGTGGCCGGCCCGGGCACCTGGCCGAAGTCGTAGGCCTCATGCGGCCGCCCCGGCTGGCAGATCAGGCAGGCGCCGGCGCCGGCGGCCCCCGTCATGCAGTACACCACGGCCGCGGCGATGTCCTCCGGCGGAATCATCGGGAAGCCGGCCTCCTTCAGCATTTCGCGCGCCGGGCCGACGAGGGGCGTGTCGACGATGCCAGGACACACGGCGTTGATCAGGATGCGGCGCGCCTCGAGCTGGGGGGCGACGCTGCGCACGAAACCGACCACGGCGTGCTTGGTAGCGGTGTAGAGGGGATCGGGTGCGAAGGCGATGATGCCGGCCAGGGATGCCGTCACCACGATGGTGCCGCCGCCGCGCCGCTCGATCGCCGGCACCACGGCGCGGGTGCCGAAGAGCACCCCGTCGACGTTGGCCCCGAAGACGCGGCGCACGTGCTCGTCGGTGATGGCCGTGATGTCAGCTTCTTGGGTGGTGACACCGGCGTTGAGGTACGCGTGATCGAGGCCGCCGAAGGTTTCCTCGGCCTCGGCGACCACGGCCGCCCAATCATCGGAGCGTCCCACATCGGCACGGACGAATCGAGCGCCGAGGTCGGCGGCCGCCGCCTTGCCAGCCTCCTCGTTGAGGTCGACGAGCACGAGTTCAGCCCCTTCGGCCCGCAGCCGCGTCGCCGTGGCCAGTCCGATGCCCGATGCGCCACCGGTGACGATCGCGACCTTTGCGTCGAGTGCTCCCACGGTTCCCCCTCGATTGTGAGGCGCGTAGGTTGCGCCCCATGAGAGCGGCCACCATCGCCGACGGCGCCGTCAGCGTCAAGGTGCACCCCGACCCGATTCCCGGAACCGGGGAGATCCTGGTCCGGGTGCGAGCCGCCGGACTCAACGGCGCCGACCTGCTCCAGCGACGCGGCCTCTACCCGCCGCCGCCCGGCGCGCCGCCCGACATCCCAGGGCTCGAGTTCGCGGGTGAGGTCGTCGCTCTCGGGCCCGGCGCGTCGCGTTTCGCCGTGGGCGACTCGGTCATGGCCCTCGTCGCCGGTGGCGGCCAGGCCGAGTTGGCCGTCGTCCACGAGCGGGTCGCCCTTGCCATTCCGGTGGGGATCGATTGGGCCGAGGCCGGCGGGTTCCCCGAGACCTTCACCACCGCCCACGACGCGTTGTTCACCCAGTGCGACCTGCAGATGGGCGAGCGCCTCTGCGTGCACGGCGCCGCCGGCGGGGTCGGCACAGCCGCGGTGCAACTCGCGGCCGCGGCGGGGGCGTGGGTGACGGCCACCGTCCGTAACCCCGAACTTCGTGACGCCGTCGCCGAACTCGGCTCGGCTGCGGGTTGGACGGAGGTGGTACCGCCGGAGTCGTTCACCGACCACGGTCCCTTCGACGTCATCCTCGAGCTGGTTGGCGCGCCAAACTTCGCCGCCGACGTCGGCGCCCTCGAGATCGGTGGCCGGCTCTCGATCATCGGTGTGGGCGGCGGGGCCATCGCCGAGCTGAACCTCCTGGCGCTGATGGGCAAACGGGCCCGCATTCACGGCACGACGTTGCGAGCCCGTCCTCTGGAGGACAAGGCCGAGGCCGGTCGACGGATCGAACGCCACGTGCTGCCGTTGCTGGAGGCAGGCGACGTGCGCGTGCCCGTCGAGGCGACGTTCCCGCTCGACGAGGTCGAGGCTGCCTACGAGCGTTTCGCCGCCGGCGGGAAGCTGGGCAAGATCGTTCTTCTCGCCGACTGAGGTGGACCTCTCGGAGGGTCAGCGCGC
>JBKJLN010000056.1:0-4049 GCA_046596935.1 Acidimicrobiales bacterium | reverse complement strand
CACCGCCGCCGTCCTCGGTGGCGGGTGGGGATGGTGGAGCCCCGGCCGCCTCCGCTGGCGTTGCTTCAGCTGGACGTCGCCCCCCGGCTAGCCGGGGCCATCAACGCGGCCACGTCCAGCTGAAGCAACGCCAGCGGAGGCGGCCGGGGCTCCACCATCCCCACCCGCCACCGAGGACGGCGGCGGTGCGCTCCGTCCACGCGATGGCCGACGGCTCGGCCACGCGTCGCACGACTTGACGGATTCCGCCCTCGTAGATGGCATAACCGGCCCAGACGCCGGGGTAGTCCTTCGTCGAGCCGACCTCGGTCGCCGGCAGACCGTGGTGCGTGCGCCGCCGGCTGCGATGGGTGTGGCCGAAGGAGAGGAACGTCGCTGGATTCACGCGCGCCAGGTCTTGTAGGAGGATCTGCCCCTCGCTGCGACGAATCCCTCGCGGATAACGCGATCGGAAGGGCAGGGGCTCGACGTAGTGGTGCATCGTGACGAAGGCGGCCCCGTGAGCCTCGCCGGCCAGCCGCACGATCTCGTCGCACTGCAACGAGTCGACGACGCCATAGCGATGGCCCCGATCGGCGGAGTGACCGATGACGATCCGGATGCCCGGCAGGTCGAGGGCCTCGACGTGGCGCGGGATGGCAATGCCGTGGGCCGCCAGCTCGTCGCGCCCATCGACGGCTCTCGGCACGACGTCGTGATTGCCGAGGGTGGCCGACACCGGAAGAGGCGACGATGCCAGGACGTCACCGACGGTCTTCCACTGCAACGGCCGGCCCGACCAGGTGAGGTCACCCTTGGCCACTACCCGCTCGGCCCCCCAGGCGGCCGCTTCGGCCAGTGCGGCTCGGGCGCAACGGGCCGGGTAGGCATCGGCGGCGGGAACGTTCGGATCCTCCCTGATGCGGGGCAACAGACCGAAGCCCCGTTCGCCGATGTGGGTGTCGGAGATGGTGGCGAAACGCGTCAGCAGTTCGCCGGGCGGCGGGGTCAGGGTCCGGAACTGGCCGGCGACGCGAGAGGTGCCGTCGACCTCGATCCTGAGGTCGTATCGCGTTCCCGGGCTGAGGCCCTCGAGGGTCACGGCGCCCGGGCGATCGGGCCCGCCCCCACGACCGACCTCGATGCGGGCGAGCGCGTCTCCGGCCCGAAGCACCACCTCCCCCTGCGGGAGGCTCGACCACATGATCTGGGCGGAGGTGTCCTCGACGGCGAAGACACTCGGTCCGGCATTCGGTGCAGTCAAGACCCCTCGGCGAAGACCCGGACCAGCCCCTCGGACTCGCGGCGTCGGAACGCAGCGTTCACATCGAGTCGCTCGAGCGTCTGCTCCACCGTCTTCTGGCCGGCCTTGATCGGGTGATCGCTGAGGAACGCACGAACGTCGCCTGCGAGCTGTGGCGGCAGGGACGAGATGCTCTCGAGCATGCGCGCGTGGCTGTTGTCGGGGAATCGGCTGAGCAGGTCGCTCCAACGATGGGTGAGCCATCGCCAAGCGGTCTCGCCGTGCTCGCGGTTGGCCATGGCGGCACCGATGAGATAGGGCGCGTTCTGCGTGCGGACCTCGTCGGACGCCAGATCGAGGGTGCGCTGCAGCAGGGCCTCGTTGGGGAAGTTGGCGAGCGCCATGAGATACCGCACCTCCTCCTGGGGAGTCGCCGGATCGCGGTAGCGATCGAGGAACTGCTGGTACTCGGCCTCCCCGCCCGTCGACGAGGCGATCGACACGAGCGCCGGCACGATGTCGGCCTCGACGGCCGAACGATCGAGCAGATAGCTGGCATGCAGTTCGCCGGCCCGCCACCGAATGTCAGGGTCGGCGCCGACCGTGGCGAGGGCCGCCAGCAAGATTGAACGCAACGTCGCGACCGTCTCGCCCTCGCCGGGCGTCGCCGTCCATCCCACGCGGGCGAAGGCTGGTCCGGCAAGGCGACGAACGAATGCCTGCAGCCCCTCGCGCTGATCCGCCGGCAGGGCTCGCTCGAACAGCGAGAAGGGCGAGAGCATCGCCGACCACACCGTCGGATCGGTCTCGTCCCCGAAGAGTCGCACCAGTTCGGTGAAGTCGTCGACCTGCGCCAACCCGGCCCACACGGCGGCCCAGGTGTCGGACACGAGATTGAAGCGCTCGACCGCCGACAGCTGCGCGGCGTCGAGGTCGGCGGTCAACTGGCGGAGCAACTCGGCGGAGTAGCGGGTGCGGTAGAAGCCTGACCCGCCGGCATTGACCACGACCCAGTCGACCTTGCTGTCGCCGAACTCGATGGTGGCAACGCCCTCGGCCAGGAGCAGCTTGCGGGTGCCGACCTTTCCGTCGACGCTGGCCCGCAGGAGGACGGGCACCTGCCAACGGGCGTCGCCGTCATCGGGGCCGGGAAGGTATCGGAAGCGGCGTTGATTGAGCTCGACGCCGCCGGCCTCGGTCGTGTCGACGGTGACGACGGGATAGCCGCCCTGGAAGATCCACGAGTCCATCGTCGAGCGCACGGGCTCACCGCTGGCCTCCTCGATGGCATCCCACAGGTCGGTCGTCTCGGTGTTTCCATAGGCGTGCTTCCGCATGTAGAGGCGGATGCCCGAACGGAAGGTCTCGGCCCCGAGGTACTGCTCGAGCATGCGGACGACCGACGCACCCTTCTGGTACGTGAGGACGTCGAACATCCCTTCGGCCTCCTCGGGGGCGGTGACCGGGAACTCGACGGGCCGGGTGGCCCGCATGCCGTCGGTGTTCTGCGCCGCCGCCCGTCCGGTCGAGAAGCTGACCCACCGCTCCCACTCGGGGCGGAAGGCGTCGACGGCCAACAACTCCATGAAGGTGGCGAAGGCCTCGTTCAACCAGATGCCGTTCCACCACTTCATGGTCACGAGGTCACCGAACCACATGTGGGCGATCTCGTGGGCGACGACGTCGGCCACCCGCTCGTGCTCGAGGCGACTGGCGATGTCGGGGTCGACCAGCAGCGCCGTCTCCCGGAAGGTCACGCAGCCCAGGTTCTCCATGGCGCCGAAGGCGAAGTCGGGGAGTGCGATCAGGTCGAGCTTGTCGCCGGGATAGGGGATGTCGAAGTACTCGTGGAAGAACCGGAGGGAGTGAGCCCCGGCCTCGAGAGCGAACGCGGTGAGGTGTCCCTTGCCGGGAACGAACGCCACCCGCAGCGGCGTGCCGTCGACGTCGACGGGGTCGGTGAACTCGAGGGGTCCGACAACGAAGGCGACGAGATAGGTCGACATCTTCATCGTGTCGGCGAAGGTGACGGCCCGCTTCCCCGGCCGGTTGTCGAGCGGCGTGTCGCGCTCGACGGGGCCATTGGAGATGGCGGCCAAGCCCTCGTCGACCACGAGGGTGATACCGAAGACCGCTTTGAAATCGGGCTCGTCCCAGCAAGGGAAGGCCCGCCGCGCGTCGGTCGACTCGAACTGGGTCGTGGCGATGACCCTCTCGTTGCCCTCGGCGTCGGTGAAGGTCGAGCGGTAGAAGCCGGCGAGCTTGTCGTTCAGGATGCCGGTGAAGGCCAAGGTGAGTTGCCATTGGCCGGGATCGGCGGTGTTCGCCAGCGAGATGGTGGCCCGTTCCCTGGTCTCGTCGAGGGCCACCGTGGCGTCGATGGTCAGGTCGCCCGAGCGGAGGCTGGCGGAAGTGATGGAGAGTTCGGCGGCGTTGCAGACGATCTCCCGAACCGATTCGTGGATCTCCACGGTCACCGTCTCGACGCCGTCGAACGTGAACGCCTGCAGATCGGGCGCGATGGTGAGCTCGTAGTGGAGCGGGAGCACCGTGCGGGGTAGTCGGAAGTCGGACTCGGTCGTAACGGGCGCGGCCATTCCGAGAGGTTACGGGCTGTCGGCGGAGGCGGGACCCTGGCGTAACGTCGCCCGCCATGACCGCCAGCGCTCATCTCCAGGCCTCGGCCCCGTCGTTCGATGTCCTGGGGTTCGGCAATGCCATCGTCGACGTCCTCGCTCCCGCCGAGGACTCGGTCGTCGAGCGAGCCGGACTCGTGAAGGGTTCGATGCGGCTGTGCGACGAGGCCGAGGCGGCAACCCTCTACGAC
>JBKJLN010000435.1:0-2613 GCA_046596935.1 Acidimicrobiales bacterium | reverse complement strand
CCCCGGGCACGTCCGTGTCGACCTGCGCGAGCTGCGGCGGAACTGGCGAGGTCCGCCGACCCTCACCGCGACAAGCAGAACACGGCGAGGCGATCTCCTGGCCCTGACCCCCGCAGCGTTGGCACGGGCTGGCCGTCACCATCTGGCCGAGGATCGATTGGCGGACCCTGCGGACCTCGCCAGTTCCGCCGCAGCTCGCGCAGGTCGACACGGACGTGCCCGGGGCGGCGCCGGTGGCCTCGCAGGTGTCACAGGGCACCGGGGCCCGCAGCTTGATCTCGCGACGCACGCCGAAGACGGCCTCGTCGAACTCGAGCTCGACCAGGAGCTCGAGGTCGTTGCCACGCGCCGGTCCGCCCCGCCGTCCCCCACCGAAACCGGCCCCGCCGCCGCCCCCGCCGAAGAAGGCGTCGAAGATGTCTCCGAGCCCGCCGCCGGCGCCACCGAAGGGATCGCCGCCGCCCATGCGGGCCGCGCCTTCGGGACCGAACTGGTCGTAGCGCCGCCGACGCTCAGGATCGCGCAACGTCTCGTACGCCGTGCTCACGTCCTTGAACCGCTCGTGGGCCGACGGATCATCGGGGTTGGCATCCGGATGCAGCTCGCGGGCCAGACGTCGATACGCCTTCTTGATCTCGTCGTCGCCCGCCGAATGCGAGACGCCAAGGAGCTCGTAGTAATCGCCGGCCACGTCAGGTCATCCTTCGGAGAGCGTGCGGCCGAGACGCTGGCTCACCAGGGCCACGGCGGCAAGGGCTTGCGGGTACTTCATCCGGGTCGGGCCAACGACGCCGATGGTGCCGGCAAGCTCACCCTCGACCTCGTAAGGCGCCACCACCACTGAGCACTCGGCCAGCGACTCGTGGCCGACCTCGCTACCGATGGCGACGGACAGGCCCCGATCGAGGACGTCCTTGAGCAAGCTCACGACCACGTATTGCTGCTCGAGGATGCCGAGCACCTGGCGCACCGTTCCGACGGCGTCGAAGGCGCTGGCCATCCGCGAGGCGCCCCCCACGAAGACGTGGTCCGGCTCCTCGTCGTGTCCGCCGTGCAGCATCGTCAGCGCAGTGGCGACCACGGCGTCGGTTCCCGCGTCGCCACCCGGGCGACCCTCGACGAGTTCGCCGACCGGGTGCCCGACGAGGAGCGAACGCAACAACTGGCTGGCGGCCGCCAGCCGCTCATCGGTCATGTCATCCTCGAACTCGAGCGACCGCTTCTCCACCACCCCGTTGGACAGCACGGCGACGAGCAACGCCAGCCGCGGGGCCAGGCCGACCAGCTGCACCGAGCGGATGGTGGCCGCCTCGTGGGGAGGCCCGACGACGACGGCGGCGTAGTCGGTCAGGTTGGAGAGCAGCGTGCTGGTGTCGTGGAGCATCTGCTCGAGGGCGCCGTGGGTGTGGCTGAAGAAGCTCTGAACGGCTTGGCGTTGGGCCGGTTGGAGGGATCCCTTGGGCGTGAGCTGGTCGACGAAGAACCGGTACCCCTTCTCCGTGGGCACCCGGCCCGCGCTCGTGTGCGGCTGGATGAGGTAGCCCTCGCGTTCGAGCACGGACAACTCGTTGCGAACGGTCGCCGGTGAGACGTGCAGGCCCCCGGATTGCACGATCCGAGACGAGCCCACGGGCTGGGCGGTGTCGATGTACTCCTCCACCACCGCCCGGAGAATGTCAGCTTTGCGATCGTCCATTGGCACTCGATGGTACCGAGTGCTAACCGGAACCGACAGTTCTTGCCCGCTCAGGAGGGAAGGGCCCGGTAGCGGGCCAGTGACTCTGCGCGCGCGGTGGCGTGGTCGACGATCGGCGTCGGGTAGTCCGAAGGCCCACCGCCAGGGGCGGCGTGGGGTTCGTGGATGTAGCGATCAGGGACCTCCCGCAGTTCGGGCACATAGCGCCGCACGTATTCCCCCGTCGGATCGAACTTCTGTCCCTGCAGCCACGGGTTGAAGATCCGGAAGTACGGCGCCGCATCCGTGCCGGTGCCGGCTACCCACTGCCAACCGTGATGGTTCGAGGCAAGGTCGCCGTCGACGAGGTGGTCGAGGAAGTATCGAGCGCCCCGCCGCCAGTCCAGATGGAGATCCTTCACGAGGAAGCTGGCGACGATCATCCGCACCCGATTGTGAACCCAGCCCTCAGCGGCGAGCTGGCGCATCCCGGCGTCGACGATCGGAAAACCGGTGCGTCCCGCCGCCCAGGAAGCGAAGCGGGAGTCGGCGGCGGGGTCGTCGTCGTAGGCCATGGCCCGCATCGCCGGCTGCAGCGCCTCGTTCACCGACTCGGGATGGTGCCAGAGCACGTCGGCGTAGAACTCCCGCCAGGCAATCTCGAAGCGGAATCGCTCCTCAGCTTTGGTCCGGCCCAATCCGGCCAGCAGTTGGCGAGGGTGGATGCTCCCGTATTTCAGGTAGACGGAAAGCCGCGACGTCGCCTCGGCGGCGGGCGAGTTCCGTCCCTCGTCATAGCTGGCGATGCCAGTGAGGAACGCTTGCAGGCGAGCACGGGCTGCCTCCTCGCCAGCCGGCGGCAGCTCAGACGCCGTCTGCGGGTCGGGGGGCACCACAACGGATGGGGCTTCGAGCCACCGCACATCACGAGGGGTGCC
>JBKJLN010000218.1:0-14001 GCA_046596935.1 Acidimicrobiales bacterium | reverse complement strand
GTCGATGAACGCCGACCCGGCTCCTTCCAGGTCGAGCTAGGCCTCAAGCACGCGACTCCGCGCATCGAGGATGGGGTTGCGAACCTGCTGGCCGCCGGCTGCCGCGACATCGAGTGCTTGGTCCTGGCCCCCCACTTCTCCGCCCTCAGCGTGGGCCAGTACTTCGACCGTGCCAGCAACGCTGCGGACGCCTCCGGGATCGAGGAGCTGTCGAGGGGCGGGACCACGCATTGGGGCGAAGATCCGAAGCTCATCGCCCTCCTCGCAGGGCGGGTACGCGATGCGCTGACACGGCTGCCGCCGGGCGCCAAGGTCGAGGTGTTGATCACCGCCCACTCACTGCCGGTGCGGGCGCTCGAGATCGACGACCCGACCTACGAAGAACAGCTCCGCCGCACCGGCGAGCTCGTCGCCGAAGCCGCCGGCGTGGCGTCGTGGCGCATCGCCTGGCAGAGCGCCGGCCGCACGCCCGAACCCTGGATCGGCCCCGACATCCTCGAGGTTCTCCGGGGCCTTCCGGCCGAGGGGTTCGACGCCGTCGTGGTGTGTCCGGCCGGGTTCACCTCCGACCACCTCGAGGTGCTCTTCGACGTCGACATCGAGGCCCGCAAGGTCGCCGACGATGCGGGGCTCCGTCTGGAGCGCACCGCCTCCCTCAACGACGACCCGGAGTTCCTCGAACTCCTCGCCGATCTCGTCATGGAGTGATCGGATGAGAGCGGTCGTCGTCGGCGGCGGCATCAGTGGGTTGGCCGCCGCCCACGCGCTCGGCGAAGGGGGCCACGACGTCACCCTGCTCGAGTCGGGAGACCGGCTCGGCGGCAAGATCCGCACCTCAGCGTTCGCCGGCCGCCCGGTCGACGAAGGCCCCGGTGCCTTCCTCGCCCGCATCCCCCATGCCGTCGACCTGGCGCGTCGGGTGGGGCTCGGGGCCGAGTTGGTCTCACCCGGTACGGGTTCGGCGTCGCTGTGGTTGGACGGTGTCCTCAAGGCGATTCCCCCCGGTCTGGTGCTGGGAGTGCCGGTGGAGTTCGACGGGCTGGCGGCGAGCGGTGTCCTCTCCGATGCCGGGTTGGCGCGGGCCCGCCAGGAGCCCGACCTTCCCGGCGCGCCCATCACCGACGACGTCACCATCGGCGACCTCATCCGCCAGCGGTACGGGGCGGAGGTGCACGAACGCCTCGTCGACCCACTGCTCGGTGGCATCAATGCCGGCCGGACCGAGGAACTGAGCCTGGATGTCGGCGCCGCCCAGCTGGCGGCAGTGGCCCGCCGATCGACGAGCCTCACCGAGGGCCTGCGTGCCCAACGTCTCGCCAACCCACCCGACCCGACGGCGCCCGTCTTCTACGCCCCGGCTCGCGGCATGGGTTCGCTCGTCGACGCATTGGGGATCTCCCTCGAAGGCTTCGGGGTCGACGTCCGCCTGGCATGGCCGGTAGCCGGCATCGAGCGGCGCGCCGATCGATGGCTCGTCGTCGGCTCGGGCGGCGAGGTCGTTGACGCCGACGTGATCGTCCTGGCCACGCCGGCCTTCGTGACCGCCCCCCTGGTGGCCCCGCTGAGCCCACTGGTGTCGGCGGCGCTGGCCGAGATCGCCTACGCATCGGTTGGCTTGGTGACGTTGTCGTACGACACGGCGGCTTTCGCCCGGCCGTTTCTCGGCAGTGGCTTTCTCGTTCCCCGCACCGAGGGACGTCTTCTCACCGCCTGCTCGATCTTCACCAACAAGTGGCCCCACCTCGCCCGCGAAGGTGAGGTCGTCGTGCGAGCTTCGGTCGGGCGCGCCGGCGACGAACGGGGCTTGGCCCTCGACGATCGCGCCCTGGTCGAACAGGTGCACGCCGAGTTGGCCGATGCGTTGCAGTTGACGGCGGCGCCATCAGCGACTCGGATCTCGCGGTGGGAGCGCTCGTTCCCGCAGTTCCCGGCGGGCCATCTCCCCGCCATCGACAACCTCGAGCGGACCCTTCGCGAGGAGGCTCCTGGCATCGTGCTCGCCGGCGCCTACCTGCGGGGCGTCGGCATCCCGGCGTGCATCGGCACGGCCCGAGCCGCCGTCGCCACCATCACCGGCGGCTGACCGGCACTGGCGGCTGACGGGATCGCCTTTCCAACGAAAAAACCCCCTGCAGAGCGGCGGCGGGAGCCGCTCTACAGGGGACAATTTTCCCAGACGCCGGAACTCCGGCGGGAGGAGCGCCGAGCATCTGGAAACCTGATCGAAGTCTCCCCGACGATGCCGGGGCGCAAACCTCGAAATCGAGAGTTTTACAAGCGACCCGTGAGCAGCAGGATCAACAGGATGATCAGGAGGATTCCGCCGAGGCCGATCCCCGGACCGCGATAGGCGCCACCGCCGTAGCCGAAGCCACCGGCGAGGACGACGACGATCAGAATGACCAGGATGATGAGAAGCATGGGCGTAGTCGTTCCCGTCGATCGAACGCCGGAAACCCCCGGAATGGCGACGCTTCGATGAACGGGGATACCGAGCCCTTTCCGTCTGGTCTCCTGCCCACGCTGGCCACCGCAACATCGGAGTTGCCGACGGGCGCCGACGACGAGTGGGCCTTCGAATTGAAGTGGGACGGGGTGCGCGCCTTGGCCTACCTCTGCGACGGCCGCCTTCGTCTCGAGAGCCGAAACGGCAACGACATCACGCCCCGCTATCCCGAACTGCACGGTCTTGCCGAGGCTGCGGCCGGGCGCCGCCTGGTGCTCGACGGCGAAGTGGTCGCGTTCGACGAACACGGGCGGCCCAGCTTCAGCCTCTTGCAGTCGCGCATGCATCTGACGGGCGAGCGGAACGTCGCCGCCCGCGTCGGCACGACGCCACTGGCCCTTCTCATCTTCGACGTACTCCACATCGACGGGCACTCGACTCGGACCCTGCCGTGGATCGAACGACGAGACCTGCTCGAGACCCTCGATCTTCGTGGGAGCGGTTGGCAGACGCCTGCGGCCCACGTCGGCGACGGCGCCGCCGTGCACGAAGCCAGCATCGTCGGCCGTCTCGAAGGCGTGATGGCCAAACGGACGGCCTCGCCGTACGCCGCCGGCCGTCGCACCCAGGATTGGCGCAAGATCAAGAACACCTGCCGGCAGGAGTTCGTCGTCGGAGGATGGATCCCGGGTGGAGGGAACCGCACCGGACGCATCGGTGCATTGCTCGCCGGCTACCACGATGACGACGGGCGCCTGCGATTTGCGGGCAAGGTCGGGACCGGGTTCAGCGACGCCGAACTCGACCGACTTGCGGAGCGATTCCGCCACTTGGCCGCATCGTCATCGCCCTTCTCCGATCCCGTGCCTTACCGAGCGGCGCACTTCCTCCAGCCCACGCTCGTGGCCGAGGTGGAGTTCACCGAGTGGACCCACAACGCCACCCTCCGACATCCGTCGTACAAGGGACTTCGAGACGACAAGGCGGCCGAGGGCGTCCGGCGAGAGACGTGACGCAGGGGATGGCCGTCCGGGTGACTAGTACCGACGGTGGCCGTGGCCAATCCGTCCAGCACTGGAGAAATGGTCCGGAGGGGCTCTTGTCGGCGATCGCCGCTGAGGTCGACAATGCCGTCAATGGAGGCAAACCGCGATGTGTTGCTGGCGGAACTCTTCGGCGATGCCGAGGTGCCGGCGGTTCTGGCGGGCCGCCTGCTGCGCACACGCGAGGTGGCCCAGCTGTTCCAGGTGTCGGAGCGCACCGTCGCCGAGTGGGCTCGCCGCGGACGGATCCCGTCGGTCCGAACACCGGGCGGACACCGGCTCTATCCCGCCGATGACGTTCGCCGCCTCCTGACCACGGAGTAGCCGAACCGAGCACCCCGAGCCCGCCCCCGGCGAGTCGCCGGAATGCTCCTGGCTTGCCACAATGCAGGCCCAGTGCCTCGCCTCGATCGGATCGGACGCTTGGGGCGCGTGGCCGTTCCTTCCTTGGCCGCCGGGCTTCTGGTGGCGTTCTCGGTTCCTCCGTGGGCGTTCTGGCCGCTCGCCTTTCCCGGCATCGCCCTGCTGATGTGGCGACTTCGGGGCCTGCGAGCGAGGAGCCGCGCGCTTGCCGGGCTGCTGTTCGGGTTCGGTCTGTTCGGCCCGACGCTCTTTTGGATCTCGGAATTCCACGCCGTCGGCTACGTCGCCCTGTTGGTGCTCGAAGGTTCGTTCTTCGCCGCCGCCGCCATGCTGACCCCGCCTCGGCGATCGGCGGCGTTGGCTGCCTTCCCGGCGGCCTACGTCCTCGCCGAAGTCGCACGCGGGATCGTCCCCTTCGGTGGCCTGCCGATGGGCGGGCTGCCCCTCGGACAAGTCACGGGCCCGTTGGCTCCGGTCGCCCGGCTCGGTGGGGCCTACCTGCTCACCGGGATGGCCGTCGCCGTCGGCGCCGCCATCGTCGCCATCGCCTCCCGGCACTGGCGGGGAGCGGTGGCGCTCATCGCGGTGCCGGCGATCGCCGCCGCCGTGGGCTTCGTATCGCCCAACGGCTCGGGCGGCGGTGCCCACGACCCGATTCGGGTGGCGATCGTCCAAGGGGGTGGACCTCGCGGCTTTCGCGCCGTCGACTCCGTCCCTGGCCAGGTGCTTCGCAACCACCTCGCCGTGAGCGAGGGGCTGCGGGCCGGACTCGACTTGGTGCTCTGGCCCGAGAACACCATCGATGTCGACGCCATCGACGGGAGCCCGGAGGCCGACGAACTCTCGGCACTGGCCCAGCGGATCGGGACGACGGTCGTCGCCGGCGTGACCGAGAACGCAGGGATCGACAACTTTCAGAACGTCTCGGTGGTCTGGTCGCCCGAGGGCGAGATCGTCGACCGCTATATCAAGGCCCATCGCGTGCCCTTCGGCGAGTACGTCCCTCTTCGGAGCCTGCTTTCGCGCTTCGCCGATCTCAGCGTGCTCCCTCGCGACGCCGTCGCCGGCAAGGGTCCTGGCATCCTCCGCACCCCCGCGGGCGACTTCGGCGTCGCCATCTCGTACGAGGTCTTCTTCTCCGAGCGAGGGCGAGCCGCTGCCCGAGCCGGGGGTGAAGTGCTGCTGGTGCCGACGAACGCGGCGTCGTTCACTTCGAGCCAGGTGCCGACCCAGGAGATCGCCGCCGCCCAGTTGCGGGCGGAGGAGACGGGAAGGTGGGTCGTGATGTCGGCGCCCACCGGGTACGGGGCCGTCATCGATGCCCAGGCCCGCGTCCACCAACGGACGACTCTGAGCCGACCCGAGATCCTCGTGGCCGACGTGCAGCCTCGAACCGGTCGAACCGTCTACGTGGTGCTGGGCGACCTGCCAGTGGTCACCTTGGCGATCGTTGTGCTCGTTCTCGCCTGGAGCGCCGACGTGCTGTCGGTGCGTCGCCCCCGGTTGCGCCGACGACGACCGATCACATCTTCTCCACCTGACCACAGCTGAAGTTGCCGTTGACGTCGAGCGGGCGAGCGTCGGCGTCGACGAGCCCCCGGAGGTCGAAGGTTCCCGATTTGGCGTCGGCGGCGATCTCGACCGAGCCGGCGAGGCCACGGTCCGGAGCGAAGAATTCCGTGCCTTCCTTCGTCTCGCTGTTCTCGATCAGCACCGAATAGGACGCTTGTTCGGCTGCGACTTTGTACCCGCCGGGGCCCTTGAAGGAGGGTGCGCCGAACGACAGCGACACCAAACCCATCGTCGGGTTCAACGATTGCGGCGCCGCCTCGAACGACAGCACCACGTCGAAGAACCCGCTCCCCGTGACACAGCGGACCTCGGGCTCGCCGCTGGCCGTCCCCGTGATCGTGCGCGACAGCTTCACCGTCACCTTGCCCGAGGGGATGGGCTCCTGCGCCTTGATGTTCCCAAGGGGTCCCGCAAGAGTCGTGGCGGGACCGCCCCCGACCGAACCGTCGGCCGCCTCCTTCTTGTCGGCCTCGGCGCTCCCCGCCGGCGCCGTTGCGTCGTCTGTCGCCGATGTGGACGAGGCGGCGTCCTTCTTCTCCTTCGACTTCGACGCTGCCTTGTCGTCCCCCTTCGCACACGCGCCGCTGACGGCGAGGGCCAGCGCCAACGCGAACACACCGCCGCGCCTCGCTCGGAGTCGGGAGCGGGGTGATGGGAGCGGGGAGAGGGGCAGCATGGACAAGCAGCCTCCCATGACAGGATCGAGCCCGTGAGCGCAGCCCTCGACGGTCTCCTCGAACTTCTCGATCTCGAACCCATCGAGGTGAACATCTTCCGTGGCGTCAGCCCTGACGAGGAACGACAGCGGGTCTTCGGCGGCCAGGTCGCCGGGCAGGCGTTGGTGGCCGCCGGACGAACGGTCGACGCCGACCGGCGCATTCATTCCCTCCATGCGTACTTTCTCCGCCCCGGCGATCCGCACATCCCGATCCTCTACGAGGTCGATCGCATCCGTGACGGCCGCTCGTTCACCACCCGACGGGTCGTGGCCATCCAACACGGCAAGGCCATCTTCCACCTGTCGGCCTCGTTCCACGTCGACGAGGAGGGTTTCGAGCACCACGACGCCATGCCCGACGTCGCCGATCCCGATCGTCTCCCGACGTGGCAGGACCGGATGAAGGCGATGGGCGACGAGATCCCGGAGTGGTTCACCCGACCGCGCCCCATCGACACCCGCTATGTGCAAGAGCCCTGGCGGACGCCCGACGTGCCCGCCCGCGATCCTCGCCAACAGGTCTGGATGCGAGCGGACGGAGACCTTCCCGACGATCCCATGCTCCATGCGTGCGTGGTCGCCTACGCCTCCGACATGACGCTGCTCGACTCGATCCTCCTTCCCCATCGCGGCGTGATGTTCGGCGGGCTGATGATGGCGTCGCTCGACCATGCCATGTGGTTCCACCGGCCGTTCCAAGCCGACGAGTGGTTCCTGTACGACCAGTCGAGCCCGTCGGCCTCCGGCGCTCGCGGCCTGGCACGCGGCAGCATCTTCCGCAGCGACGGCGTGCTCGCCGTCAGCGTGGTCCAGGAGGGTCTCGTCCGCCCGGTCTCGGTCGACCGCTGATGCGCCGCCTCGCCGTTCTCCTGCTCGCCTCCACCCTGTCGATGACGGGCGCCTGCTCATCCGAGGAGAAGGGTGGATCCGCAGCGACACCGTCGACCGCAATCACAACCACGTCGGGCCCTTTGGGCAGCACCACCACGCCATCGCGCTCTGACGCTGCCCAAAGCCGCGGAGGCGAGGTCGAGTTGGTCGTTGACGATGTCGCCACCGACCTCGACACCGTGTGGGCGCTGGCCTTCGACGGCGACGGGAAGCTGTGGTTCACGCAGCGCGACGGTCGCCTGCAACAGGTTGGCGGGGCCGGGCGGATGATCCCCGGTGTGCAGGAGCAGGGCGAGGGCGGACTCATGGGCCTCGAGTTCGACGACCAGGGCCGCATCTACTTGATGCTGTCGGCCCGCGGCGACAACCGGATCGTCCGCCTGGCCGACCTCAAGGGGGACCCCGAGGTTCTCGTCGATGGCATCCGCAAGTCCGGCATCCACAACGGCGGCCGCATTCGTTTCGGGCCCGACGGCGTGCTCTACGCCGGCACGGGCGACGCCGGCGACACGAGTCTCCCCCAGAAGGCCGACAGCCTGAACGGCAAGATCCTCGCTCTCGACGTCAAGTCCAAGAAGGCATCGGTGTTCAGCACCGGTCACCGCAATCCGCAGGGCCTCTGCTTCGACGCCGCCGGCCGGTTCCTCTCCACCGAGCACGGCCCCGACAAGGGCGACGAGATCAACGTCATCACCAAGGGCTCGAATGGTGGCTGGCCCGACGAGGTCGGCAACGGGATCAAGAACTACACACCCACCCTGGCGCTGGCCGGCTGCGCCGTCTACGAGAGCGACGTGATCCCCCAGTGGAAGGGGTCGATGTTGTTCACCACCCTCAAGGAGAACGACCTCCGTCGCCTCACCTTCAACGCCGATGGCTCGGTCGCCGACGAGGAGATCCTCTACGACGGCAAATACGGGCGCCTCCGCGACGTCATCGTCGGGCCCAATGGCTTCGTCTACCTCGCCACGTCCAACAAGGACACGCGGGGCAACCCCAAGGCCGGCGACGACCGCATCCTCCGCCTCGCTCCCAAGGGCACCCCCAAGCCCTGACGACGAGACTCCGCCGATAGCCTGAACGGGTGCCCCGCCGCCGCCTCGCCCTGATCGGCGCGCTCCTGCTCGTGCCGCTGGTGGCCTTCGGAGTCACGTTGCTGGTCATGCGACCGGGACCCTCGACCTCGGTGACCTCTCCTCCGTCCGGGACGACAGCGACGACCGGCGATGGGTCAACGACCACCCCGCCTGCGGACGAGAGCACGTCGACGACCGTCACCTCGTCGAGCTCGTCGGCGACCACCGCCCCGACGACGACTTCGACGACCGTGGCCGCAGGGAAGACGGCGACCACCCCCCTTCCGAGCGTCCCCCGACCGGGCGAGCCCGTCGCCGCCGCCGACGCCAGCGGGCTGGCCGAGCAGATCCGCACCGCCGAGGGTGCGATCGCCGATCCCGACACGACCACGGCCGAGCTCAAGCGCCAATCACATCTGCAACAGGTGGCCTACCGAGCGCTGGTCAACCAGCCCGAGCGCCAGGCCGGCGTCTATGGCTTGCTCGACCCGAAGCTCCGGGCCGTGGCCGAGGCCAACGTCACCGCCGGCGGCAAGCTCCGCTCGATGATCAAGACGCCCAAGACCGCCCTTCCGCCGTGGAAGATCGTCGAGCCGGCGCCGGCCGCTGAGCTCCTCGGCTACTACAAGGAGGCGGAGGCGACCGTCGGCGTGCCGTGGTATTACCTCGCCGCCATCAACCTCGTGGAGACCCGCATGGGTCGCATCCGGGGCGACAGCGAGGCCGGCGCCCAGGGCCCGATGCAGTTCATCCCCTCCACCTGGCAGCAGTACGGAAACGGTGGCGACATCAACTCCAACCGCGACGCCATCGCCGCCGCCGCCCGTCTCCTCAAGCGCAATGGCGCCCCCGGCGACATGCGCAACGCCGTCTACAACTACAACCACGACCAGCGCTACGTCGACGCCGTTCTCGCCTACGGCGACCGGATGGCGGCCGACGAACGGGCCTACTTCGGCTACCACGGGTGGCAGGTCTATTACGTCACCACCAACGGCGACGTGTGGCTCTCCGTCGGTTACGACGCCCAGACCTGAGTTCCGGCGGATCCTCAGGAGTACCGGATGGTGCCGGCGCCCACCGGCCGGTACCCGGGCCTCGCCGCCGAACCCCGGACGCGAAACCGGGGCCCGGAGGCATTGGCGGGATTGCCTCCGGGCCCCAGAACGAGAGCGACGGCCCCGAAGGGCCGTCGCTGCACTTCTTGGTGGAGCGGGGTTAGCTGCCGGAACCCGAATGGCTGGCGTCGTCGCTGCCCGACCGACCCGATCCGCTGCTGCCCGAGCCGCTGCTGTCGACCCTGGAGTGCTCGCTCTCGACCTCGGGAGCTTCGGGAGCCTCAGGAGTCTCGGCGGCGTCGTCAGCTTCGGTCTTGGCCGGTGCGTTCGCCTTGGGGTGGTCGCCGTCCTTGCGCTTGTCGGCCGACTTGCCATGGTCGTCAGCCTCGGTCTCGACGTCGGCGCCCTTGGGCTCCTCGGCCGTGACGCCCTCGTCGTCGTCGGCGAGCGGCTTGCCACAGGTGCTGTCCTTGGCGGCCTGGAACTGCGCTTCGCCCTTGGCCCGCTCCTGCTTGAGGTACTGGCCACGGTTGCCGGCAAAGATCGCCCCGCCCGTTGCCGTGGGGGCGCACCCGTCGCTCCAGTCGCGTGCGGTGCCGATGCTGCCGTCCGTCAGAACGGCCTTCTCGGTCTCCGCGTCGTTCTTCGCCTTGGCTGCCTTGGCGGTGTCCGCACCGTCGTGGCCATCAGGCACCTCGAGGGGGGTGACCGCTTCGACGGTGGTCTTGGCAATCGACTGCATCGGACCGAGGACGCCGGCCGTGGCCAGGCCGGTGGTGCCGATCAGGAATCCGCCGAGAACGGCGGCGCCGATCTTCACCCTCGATGCGAGGGCGCCGCGCCAGGAGGCGCCGCGGGGCACGCTGGCCATGGCGGTCAGGTGCTCGCTCTGCAGGGCAGAACTGACAGGCTGACGGCCCAACGCCGACAGGCGGTCGGTCAGGTCGTTCTGGGGATCGAAATTGTCGCTCACGTCTCGGTCAGCGTTCAATCGGCCACGGAGGATACGGCCCGACGAAGATTTTCCAGCGCCCGGTGTTGCAGGGCCTTCACGGAGCCCACGTTGCGACCGGTGATCTTGGCCACGGCCTCGAGCGGGAGATCGGCGACGAACCGCAGGGTCACCACCTCCCGCTGGTCGGCGCTCAGCGTGGCGAGGGCGGCGAGCAACTCGGGATCCCCCAAGCTCGTCGCCGCCGCGCTCGGGGCGCTCGGTCGATCATCGAGTTCGGCTTCGAGGGTCGACCGGTTGCGGGCGGCTTTGCGATGCGCATCCATGGCTCGGTTGTGGGCGATGGAGAACACCCAACGACGGAGGGCGTCGTCGTCGCCCCGGAACTTGTCGACGTCGCGCGCAACCTGGAGGAAGACCTCGCCGAGGGCATCCTCAGGCTCGGGAACGCGTTGCGATCGCAGGTATCCGAGGACCGCCGGAGCGAGTGCCCGGTAGATGGCAGCGGAATTCTGCGGGGCGCCGGGCACTGCGGCAACGTACCCGGTCGCGCTGGACCTACTCCGGCGGGCTAGCGGGCGTCGAGGGCGACGTAATCGCGAGCGTCGGATCCGATGTAGAGCTGACGCGGCCGAGTGATCCGCTGATCCTGATCGAGCAGCTCGCCCCAGTGGGCCAGCCAACCGGCCATGCGCGGGATGGCAAAGAGCACAGTGAACATGTCCATCGGAAAGCCGAGCGCCTGATAGATGAGCCCGGAGTAGAAGTCGACGTTCGGATAGAGCTTGCGGGAGATGAAGTAGTCGTCCGACAGCGCCACCTCCTCGAGCTTCAGGGCGATGTCGAGGAGAGGGTTCCGACCGGTGATCTCGAAGACCTCGTCGGCCGTCTTCTTGATGATCGTGGCCCGAGGGTCGAAGTTCTTGTAAACGCGATGGCCAAAGCCCTGGAGCCGGCCCTTGCCGTCCTTGACCGACTGCACGAACGCCGGGACGTTCTCGATGCTGCCGATGGCGGTCAGCATCTTGATGACCTCCTCGTTGGCGCCGCCGTGACGGGGGCCGTAGAGGGCGGACGCAGCGGCCGAGGCCGCGATGTAGGGATCCGCATGGGCAGAGGCGACCGTGCGCATGGCCGTGGTGCCGCAGTTCTGCTCGTGGTCGGCGTGGAGGATGAACAGGACGTCGAGCGCCCGGGCGAGCCTCGGGTCGCGGTACGGAATCATGTCTTCGCGGGGGGAGAACATCATCGTGAGGAAGTTCTCCGTGAACCCGAGGGTGTTGTCCGGGTAGATGAACGGCATCCCCTGGCTGAAGCGGTAAGCGCAGGCAGCGAGGGTGGGCATCTTGGCGATGAGCCGGACGATCTGCTTGTGGCGGATCTCGGGGTCGCGAATCTGCTTGGCCTCGGGATAGAACGTCGACAAGGCGGCGAGCCCGGAGACGAGCATGCCCATCGGGTGGGCGTCGTAATGGAATCCGTCCATGAACCGCTTGCGGAGGTTCTCGTGCAAATACGTGTGGATCGTGAGTTCGTGCCCCCACTCATCGCTCTGCTCCGACGTCGGCAGCTCGCCGTGGATCAGGAGGTAGGCGACCTCGGGAAAGCTGGACTGCTCCGCCAGTTGCTCGATCGGATAGCCCCGGTAGCGCAGGATGCCGGCGTCGCCGTCGAGATAGGTGATGCCCGATTCGGTGGCTGCCGTAGCCATGAAGGCCTCGTCGAAGAACCACAATCCGGGGAGGTTCTTGCGCCACACGTCTGCGTTGACGCCGCCGTTGTCGATCGGGATCTCGAAGCTCTCACCGGTGCGGTTGTCGGTGATGCTGATGGAGTCGTTGGCCACGTCTTGCGACAATAACGTCCGTGACGGAGCTTCGGACCCAGCGGCTGTTGTTGCGGCCGTGGCGCGACGACGACCACGAGCCGTTTGCCGCGCTCAACGCCGATCCGGAAGTGATGCGGCACTTCCCTTCGACCATGACGAGGGAGGACAGCGAAGCCTGGTTGGGGCGGGCGTCGGCGCTGATGGACGACCAAGGATGGGGCCTCTGGGCCGCCGAGGTCGTGGGCGGGCCGCCGTTCATCGGCTTCGTCGGCCTGGCCATGGCGACGTTCCCGGCGGCGTTCACGCCCGCCCTCGAAGTCGGTTGGCGGCTGGCCCGTGAGCACTGGGGGCTCGGCTATGCCCCCGAGGGTGGCGAGGCGGCGCTCCGGTTCGCGTTCGAGGAACTGTCCCATGACGAGGTGGTGTCCTTCACTGCGGTGGCCAACGCCAACTCCCGCCGGGTCATGGAGAAGTTGGGTCTGACCCATGACTCAGGGGATGACTTCGACCACCCGAACGTCGCTGTCGACTCGCCGGTGCGGCGCCATGTGCTCTACCGCATCGATGCTGCGACCTGGCGCGCCCGCCCTCAGTCGCCGTCGAAGACCTCGTAGAGGTCGTCGAGAGACGGGGCGAAGTAGTAGCCACCGCGGACCGGCGTCGAGAAGTCGAGCAGGTGGTCGCGCAGCCCGTCACCGCTCGTGCCGAACATGCGCGAGAGCATGTCATCGAAGATCTCGATCTCGCCGCTGAATCCGACGAAGACGAGTCCTTGTTCCCGCACGGATCCGAACGGCGTGCTCCGGCGCCAGATCTCGCGCTCGTTGCCATCGTCGTCCTCGAGAACCGTCCGGCTGATGTGGGCGGTGACGGGGCGTACGGCATCATCGAGCTCGACACTGTCGGGCTTCGTACGGCCGATGACCCGTTCCTGCGCTTCTTCTGATTGGGCATGGAACTTGCCGAGGTCGTGCACCCACTTCATGGTGAGGATGTAGCTGCCGCCGGATCCCACCTGAGCGTTGGGCACGAGCGCGCTGCGGTGGGCTTCCCAGATCGGAGGGTTCTCGGTGCCGTCGATGAAGCCGAAGAAGTCACGGCTGTCCTGATAAACGAAGGCCGGCTGGTCGTGGGCCAGCGATGCCGCAGGCGCGAGCGCAACAGTGGCGGCTCGTCCGATGTCGACGACGACGTCGTCGTTCGTGCCGTGGATCCAGACCCACAGATCGTGCTGGGTTGCCGGGGCGCCGAAACCGTCGATGCCTGCGATCTCGTCGAAGGGGCGGAGCCCAATGGGAACCCCATTCGGCGAGAGCCGCCGCCAGAGTCGCTCGCTCACGGCGATCACGAGGTTGGCGCCGCCGGCGGTGACGGGCGGCTCCCGCAGCGCCCGCAGCGCATCGAGGAGCACGTCACCGTCAGCACCTGGGACGAGGTCGTACTCGAGGTAGTAGTGCGCCCTCGTTCCCTGGGCGAAGATGCCCGGTTGTGCCATCGACATTGGCGGCGAAGGCTACGCCGGTCGGTGGATGAGACCACCTCGACCTCAGTCCGGACTCGAAGACGGCGTAAGACTTCCGTCCGTGACCTGGGATGGCTCCGACTACCAGAGGGGCTTCGACGCGTTGGCGGAATCGGGCGTCGACGTCCACGGGGAGGCGACGTTCGTCTGCAGCTATGCACCAGCTTCGGTCCTCGATGCCGGTTGCGGAACCGGTCGAGTCGCCATCGAGCTTCTCCGTCGCGGCATCGACGTCGTCGGCGCCGACGCCGACGAGTCGATGCTGGCCACCGCCAGGCGCCTTGCCCCAGACATTTCGTGGGTGTTCAGCGACCTCGCCGAGCTCGACCTCGCCCGCACGTTCGACGCGGTCGTGATGGCTGGGAACGTGCCGCTGTTCACCCCGCCGGGGACACAAGCGGCGCTGGTCGCCGGCTGCGCGCGCCACGTCGCTCCCGGAGGCCGCCTGATCTCCGGGTTCCAGCTCGGACGCGGATACGGGCTCGACGACTACGACACCCATTGCTCTGACGCCGGGCTCGGCCTCTCCGAG
>JBKJLN010000192.1:0-13501 GCA_046596935.1 Acidimicrobiales bacterium | reverse complement strand
GCGGACAGTGGCCGGTGAGGAGGCCGGGTGTTGTCCCGCCAATTGGAACCCGACAGCGGTGGCCGGCGTTGCGAAATCGGCTCTGAAGACCTGGGGCAGCGGGCCGCCTTGGCGCTGGAAGCCACCGAAGAGCACGTTCGGCCTCGAAACGGCCCCCAACGTCGAGAAGGCGTGAAGAGGCTCTCCCGGCGTGCTGAAGGTCACGCCCGGCACCTCGTTGACGATGGGCGTGCCGGATGCGAAGCCGTCGAAATTCTCACGATTGTGCGCACCAAGGGTGGCTACGAATCGGGACTCGTCCGTCAGGGCATCGGCGGCGGCCGGTGAAGGCGCAAACCCGAGCGTCGCCGCCATCATGCCCAGCGCGGTCACGATGGCGACCGGGCGCCGATGGCGCCACGAACCGCCCACGCGCATCGCTGACGTCGTGCTGCTTGCTCCCGCCATGAAGGTTCCGCCTTGTCTGGTGCGTCACGGCCGCCTGGCTGTGCGCTGCCCCCAGCGTGTCAGACCGCCAGTTTGTTGACTAGTTCTTTCGGGTGATTTCTGTCGCTATGTGTCACCGCCACAACACTTCGCGAGAGGCGCCCCTACGCCAGCGCTTGCCGTACCGCTTCGTCGAAGCCCATCGGCTCGAGCGGCACGAGCCGACGGATGCGGTCGTCGCCGACGACGACCTCGACGCTCAGTCCCTCGACGAGCGGCCGCGCGATCGACGGCGATTGGTCGGTGACGAGCCCGAGCCAGAGCGACGACAGGCGGGGCGTGAGCACGGGAACGCTGACGATCAGCCGGCGCTTGCCGGTGATGCGGGCATACGCCAACAACATTTCGCGGTACGTCAACACGTCGGCGCCGCCGATGTCGTAGCTGCCGCCGGGCACGCCGGGAGCCGCCACCAGGTAGGCGAGCGCGTCGGACAGCGCTATCGGCTGGCAACGGGTATCCACCCAGCGAGGGCAGACCATGGCCGGAAGATGATCGACGAGCTGCCGGAGGATCTCGAAGCTGGCGCTCCCGGCGCCGATCACGACGGCGGCGCGCAACTCGACGGCGTCGCAGGTCTCACGAAGAATGCGTCCGACCTCGTGGCGGCTGGCGAGGTGCTCGCTGCTGTCGTCGCCCAGGCCCCCGAGGTACACGACCTTGGTGCCAGCGGCGGCCGCTGCGCTCCCGAAGGCCCTGGCGGCGGCGGCATCTCTGGTGGCGAACGCCGTCGACTCCATGCTGTGCACCAGGTAGTAGGCCGTGTCGATGCCTTCGAGTGCCGGAGCGATCGTCGTCGGCTCATCCAGGTCGAGCCTCACGGCCGCCACCGGTCCGTGGTACCCGTCCGGCCGGCGAGTGGCGGCGACGACATCGTGATCGGCCTCCAGCAACGAAGGAACGAGGTGCGATCCCACGAAGCCGGTTGCTCCGGTCACCAAAGCTCGCATCACCGCCTGTCTACCGCGCGACGTGACGCTACGTCCGAGCAGCCGTGACCGACCCCGTCGTCCTCGTCGGACTCGTCGTGGCCGCCATCGCCTGGGCCCTGTTGTTCGCCAGGGGCCGCGATGGGTTCTGGACGCGCGCCGCCCTTGCCGGCGCCGTCATCGGCGCCTACGGCCTGGTGGCCCAACGGCGTGCGCTCGGCGAGCTGTTCGCCTTTCGCGCCACCGACGTCGCCATCGGCGTTCTCAGCGCCGCCGTGTTGTGGGGCGTGTTCTGGGTCGGTGACCGCCTCGTGACCAGGCTCTTCCCGAAGATGAGCTCGGAGGTCGACGACCTCTACACCGTCCGCGGCGAGACCACGACGGCCCGCATGCCAATCGTCCTCGCGGTCATCGGTCCGGCCGAGGAGGTCTTCTGGCGTGGGTTCATCCAGGCGCGCGCCGGCATCGTCGTGGCGCTCGTGGCCTATGCCCTCGTGCACGTCTGGGAGCGCAAGCCCATCCTCCTGCTGGCGGCCGTCGTCGGCGGCGCGTTCTGGGGAGCAATTTTCGCCTGGACGGGCACCCTCGGCGCCCCCATCATCAGTCACCTGCTCTGGGACCTGGCCATCATCGTCTGGTTTCCCACCCGACGCCCGACAACGCCCAGGTAGCCTGGGGTCGGTTTCAGCACCAGCTGGGGAGCTGGAGACAAGGCGGACGGACATGGCGGCGGATCTCACGGCGTACGTGCCGAGATTGCTGTTGGAGTGGGACGCCTCACAGCCGAACGTGCGCTATCGCTCCATCGAGGGCACCCTCGTGTTCGCCGATGTCTCGGGCTTCACCAAGCTCTCCGAGCGGCTCGCGACAAAGAGTGGTAAAGCGGGCGCGGAGGAGCTGGCCGAAGTCATCAACTATCTCTTCGGCGAGTTGTTGATGCTCGCAGCCCGCCGCGGAGGGGAGATGCTGAAGTACGGCGGCGACGCAATGCTCCTCTTTTTCATGGGAGAGCAACACGCGATCCGAGGTGCGGCGGCATGTGCGGATATGCAACAGCGCCTGCGGCAGATAGGGCGCATCGACACGGGGGGCGCCGGCGTCGTCCGTTTGCGGATGTCGGTAGGCGCTCACTCAGGCTCCTTCGACTTCTTCGTCGGTGGCGGCTCGCACCGTGAACTCGTCATCGCCGGTCCTGCCACCAGCGTCACCGTCGCGATGGAAGCCGCCGCCAACGCCACCGAGGTCTTGATGTCCTCTGCTATGGCGGCGTTGCTCCCCCTGCGCAATGTCGCCGAGTCACGAGGCGGCGGATACCTTCTCCGAGGGCACCCAAAAGCACCGTTCGTCGACCCGGTCCAACTGGAGTGCGAGCGCGATGGATCTGCGAACCTCGCAGCGGGGCTGGTCCGCCACCTCGCCAGCGGAACGGCTGAGCCCGAGCACCGACTGGCAACCGTCTCGTTCCTGCAGTTCCTCGATCTCGACCGGCTGCTGCACTCCGGGAGACCCGACGAGGCCGCGGCGCGCGTCCACGACGTGCTGACCCTTGTGCAGGAGGCATACGAGAAGTACGGGGTCACCTTCCTGGCGACGGATCTCGCCGCCGATGGGGGCAAGGTGATGGCGGCGGCCGGCGCCCCATTCGCCCACGAGGACGACGAAGAGCGAATGTTGCGTGCATCTCGCGACATTCTCGACGCCAGCCCCGCGCTCCCTGTGCGAATCGGCGTCCATCGTGGACACGTCTTTGCCGGCAACGTCGGGCCGAGCTTCCGGCGGACCTACACGACGTTGGGTGATGTGACGAACACCGCAGCCCGGGTGATGGGTCGCGCCGTGGGAGGTCAATGCCTGGTTCTCGAACCCGTCCTCCGGGCGTCCCGGTCGCACTGGAATGCCGAGCGCCTCGAGCCATTCATAGCCAAAGGAAAGGCTGAGCCGCTGGTGCCGTGGACAGTGGGGCGTCCGGGCAAGCAGCGGACCCGCACGTCGGTCACGCCCCTCGTCGGCCGCGCCCGCGAACTTGCCGTGTTGCTCGCCGAGCTCGAATGCTCGACTGAGGCGGTCCGTACGGTGGACGTCACCGGGGAACCCGGACTTGGCAAGTCACGCCTTGTTGGTGAGTTGGCGGTGATCGCCAGAGGTCAGGGTCGTCCGGTCGTCATGGTCGGATGCGATTCCTTCACGTCGATGACGCCCTATCGCACGGTGAGCATCATCACGATGGCCACGCTCGGTCCACTCGATGTCGAACAACTATCAGCGCTCGTGCAGGCACGCGCCCCTGCGCTCGTTGAAGAGCTACCCCTGGTGGGGATCGCTCTTGGGGTCGAGCTGCCCCCGACGTCCGCAACCAAACAACTCGACGTCAGTGTTCTCCCAGCTCGAATAGCCGCCGCAGCGGGGACGTTTCTGGCGGAGCTCTTGCCCCCAGAGGCCGTCGTGATCGTCGAGGACGCTCACTGGGTTGATGAGACGTCGATTCCTGTACTCCAGGCGCTCAGGGAGTCTCGAAACGGCGCCGGCGTGCTGCTATGCGTCACGAGACGGGCCTCGGCGGGAGGCTGGGCCCCCGTCGATCCAGACGCCCTTTTGACCCTTGCCCCCCTTGACGCTGAGTCCACCCTCGAGCTCGTTGAAGCTGCCAGTCCGGCTCCGATGCTCCCCGATGACGCACGCAGGTTGGCTGAACGCGCCGCCGGAAATCCGCTTTTCATCGAACAGCTCGCCCGAGGGGGGGCTGCCGGCGATCTGCCCGAGACGGTCGAGGAGCTCATGGCGACGCGGATCGATGAGTTGCCAGCCGAGGCTCGCAATACACTCCGGCGCCTTTCTGTCCTCGGGCGATCCTTCGCAGAAGAGCTGGTTTCGGCCGTTACGGAGGACGTTCCAGCGGCCCTCGACGAGTTCCTCGTACGCGACGGAACGGCCCTGCATTTCTCTCATGCGCTTCTTCAGCAGGCTGCCTATTCCGGTCTGGCGTTCAAGCGAAGACGAGAGCTCCATCGTCGGGTCGCCTCGCACTTGATGAACCAGGTCGAAGAGGCCCCCGCCGATGCTCTGGCGATCCACTGCGAGGCCGGAGGGCTGTGGCCCGAGGCTTGGGCAGCGGCAGGTTCGGCGGCGCGTGGCGCTGAGACGCAATACGCCTTCGGGATCGCGGCCGCGCAGTGGCAGCGCGCCGCCAATGTCGGGTTGGCGGCGTCAGTGGCTCCGGTCGAGCGCGCCGCAGCCTGGCTCAGCTGCGGCGAAGCCCACCGCCGTGCTGGGCAGCTCCCGGAGGCAGAGCGCGCCTTTCGTGCGGGTCGGAAGACAGCTCCGACCGATGCACCTGAAGGCATCGCACTTGCGGCGGCGATCGGGCGGTCTCTTCTTTTCCAGGGCCGAATCAAACAAGCCGCACGATGGGTCAATCGGGCGCACCGCGAACTTGCGATCGTGATCTGTCCGTCCTCCATCAGAGCGTCCGTAGGCGAGCTCCGTGCCGAGATCGCCCGGCAATCGGGGCGGGATCGCGAAGTCCTCGTCCTCGGACGGAGCCTCGTCGCCACGGCGGCCGAACTCGGTGACCTGCCGGCGCAGGCGAGGGGCCAGTCGTTCGTGCACCTGGCCTCCAGCACTCTGGGGCTCCCTGAGGCCGAGCGCGAAGGCATGCTTGCACGCGATCTCGCGGAACGGACGGGCGACCTCCGCATGCTGGTGAGCGTGCTGGCGAACCTTGGCGAGACAGCGGAGCGGCGGTCGAAATGGACCGACGCTTCGGAGTTGTTCAGCCAGGCATCGCACGCTGCCGATCGAGGGGGGTTCACTCTCGGTCGGGCCATCATCGACAACAACGTCGCCGAAATCCTCGTGCACCAGGGTCGTCTCGATGAAGCGCTTCCTCTCTTCGAGCGCTCGCGGCGGACGGCGATCGCGGCCGGACACTGGAATGCGGCGTATATCGACGCCAACATCGGCTGGGTACATGGACTGTGCGGCGACTTCGAGCTAGCGGCGAGCACGTTCGATGCGGCGGAGCGGAGGTTGCTCGATCTCGGCATGAGGGCGGTTGTGCCGGAAGTCGATCGTCGTCGAGTCGCCGTAGCGGTCGTGCAGGGCCTACCTGAAGTGACACTCTCGCTCCTCCGAGGCGTCATGAGGGTGGAATCGGCCTCGGACCCAATGCTCCTCTCGGCTCGAAGCCACGCAAGTCGCCAACGCCGAGATCATGGAGACGCTCTCGCCGCTGCGGTCGCAGCGCGACAGTCGGCCGACTCGACCGGCAACACCTATGGGCGCCTTTTGGCCGCAGAAGCGCTCACGCGCCTCGGAGATGAGACAGAGCGACCGATGGTCGTGAGTTGCACGCAGACTCTTGGCATCGTCGCCCGGCCGGTGGTGCCGTAGGAGCGCGCCGCCTCGCCGGGCAGCGCGCTCCCGTCGATCAGACGAACTTGAAGGGCACGGTGTGTTCGGACCCGTCGCTGAGCTGGAGCCGGAAGTTCCGGCACTGCCCCGTCCATCCGAGTGAGGTTTTCCAGCCGTATTGATAGTGATCACCCTCATACGAGAGATTCTCGCGGTCAAGGGCGAGTTCCGGCAGGTCAAGGACCACCAAGAAGGCGCTGCAATCGATGACCTGAGAGCTAATGACCCGGACGACGTCGAGGCTCTTCACCTCGCCGGCCGCATCGGAAAGACGCCACTTCATCGGAATGGTGCGGCCCGCTTTGACCCGGTTGAGGACTCCGTTCACGACCGGGGCGAGGAAACCGTCGAAGCCGTAGGTTCCGTTCATGGCCACCGTCTTGGTCGATTGGTTGCCATACCGGTCCGTGGCCACGACGACCACCGCCGAGAGTCCGACGGGCACAGTGAAGCTCTGCCCGGACATCAGACCGGACTGTCCGCCCACGCTGGCGGAACACGTCGCCGACCCGGAGTCATCAGCGCACGAGAATCCGAGCCTTACGACCGTTCCCGGCTTCAAGGAGGGCGAGGGGTCGGGTGGGTAAGTGATGGAAATGGTCGGGGGCGTGACGTCCGTTGCGACTGGAACCATGAGCACCCCGCTCTCACCGGCGGACGTCCGGTAGGAGAACCGGTTGGTTCCAGGGGCCGAAACGGGCACCGGTGCGGAGTATTGGTGCCAGCCCGGCTCGTCATTGAGTCGGAACTCGAAGCTGCGACCGGCCCCGGTGAGCTCCACCTTGGCGCCATCGCCGTAGTACCCATTCGTGAGCTGACTACCGATGACCCGGGCAATGACCCCGTCGGGTGCCTCGGGGGTCTTCACGGCCAGGAAGCCAAAGCTCTTGTCCACAGCACGCGCCAACAGTCCCTGGCCATTCAACGCCCGGAACTCCACCCGAACATCGAGCCCGTTGAAGGTCGAGTCACCGACCCAGCTACCCGCCACCCGCTGGAGCTCGACGTAGTGCGTCCCGGACGTGTCCTCGAAGAAGGCAGACGCACGAACCACGTTGCTCTGCGGATCACTTGCCTCCATGGCGAAGTGAACATTTTGGCCGTCCTTCACCGCCGCCACGGCGGTGATGGCGGGCGGCGTCGCGTCGGTCAGTACTGCCGGGCCATAGAAGACCGTCAGCTTCTCGCTCGTCGTGTTGCGGAGTCGTCCGACCGTCTTGCCGTTGACGGTTCCCGTCGACGTGAATTGCGACGGGACGAGCGAGAGCTGCTGACGCTGGCCGGCGTTGACCACCACCGAACTGGTCACGTTCACCGGGACCACCGGATAGACCACGTCCGTCGGCTGCGGCTCGGTCGAAGAGGCCGAGGCTCCCGCAACGGTGGGCGCCACGAACACAGGGTCGAAAGAATTGAACGTCTCGCCGTAGGCCCGTGCCGTCGTCCATGCGCTCCGCGCCACCCCAGATGGTTGGGTGACGTCCACCGTGACCTTGGGAAGAATTGGGCGCTCAGGCGCAGCGACGGTGTCCCCTAGGCCGACGATGGGGGACGACGCCGACTCGTAGTACGTGCCCTTCGGCCCGACCACTTGGCGGAGGGTCGGCGCGATGGTAACGGCCGCCGTCTGAAGCCCGCTTATGGAATCGAATCCCGCCGGTCCCGCTTGCGACTTCGGCGTCGGTGCACCCACGGTCGAGCCGAAGTCGAACATCGAAAGGCCGTTCAAACTCAGTTCAGCCAGAGCCTTTTCGTCATACGCCGAGAGGAGGCCGCCGGCGAGATAGCGCTGTTTGGCGGCAACGAACGCGTCTCCGATCGTGCGCGAACGGCCGATCTCCTCGACCAGGTAGGACATCAGCCGTTCCGAGAAGGCGACGCTTCCATCCAGACCCAGGCCGTAGCCGGTCTGTCCGAGCAGAAGAGCCCCGTTGCGACTCGCGGCTTGAGCAAACTCCGTCGGCCGGGACGCTCCGGTGAAGAGGACGTCGGCCACCGTGGTCGCGCTGTGGCAGCCGATGGTCAAGAAGACCTTGCCCTTCAACTTGGCGCCGGCGGCGTCGAGCTCGTTGGCTCGGAACGGCGTCTGCGGATCGCCAGGGGCGGCCAAGCCGAAGGGGTTGGCGTGCGTGTGGACGCTGATGAGGCCGGCCGGCTTCGGGGCATTGATGGCCGCCCGCAGCGAGTTCGACGACCAGGCATCGGAAGCATCGAGACTGCGGCTGCCCGGAACGGAGTTCGGGTTGGCCTTGGCGATGGCGTCGTCAACTGCGGTTGCCAAGTCTTTCATGAAGTAGGCACCGAAGGTTGAGGACGTGGTTCGATCAAGGGAACCGTTGACGGTGGGATCGAGGAAATTGTCGATCGGAACCGCCATCTCCGCCGGTGTCTCGAGGAGGCGACCGACGGCGCGGACCGGGGGATAAATGAAGCGGGCCCCGTACGGCCGAGCCTCGACCGCCCCCCAGGGATCGTCGGTGGCAATGTTCTGGCCCGAGCCCACGAGCCCGTTGTTGGCCGTGAACAACGAGGACAGTTCCGACTGGAACTGGGACTCGTTGCCGGACTGGGTTGCATCGGGCAGGAAGCCCTTGGGCAGGACCTCGGACCCGCCGAGTAGCACGATGTGGCGGATGTCGGCGCCTGAGGGCGCGACCAGCGCGTCGATCACGTCGTGGCCAGCTCGCAGCACGGAGTTTGCCCGGAGGGGATCGCACGGCAGCGCGTCCCACGCCGCCATTTTCTGGCGGTAGGTGAGATTGGCGTCGAGCGGCACGACCGCCCCATTCACTTTTGCGTTGTTCGCAAAGGCGTCGACCTTGCCAAGGAAGGCCGTCGTCGCCGACTCGCCATAGAGCTCGTTGAGACGGTCTTGATTCACCAGGAAGAGGGTCTTCACCGACGACGCCAACGTGGGCAGGGCCCGAGCGTTTGGCGGTCGGGTCGAACTGTCGACGCCGCTCCGCCCCGAGCAGGCCAGCGTGACTCCGGGCGCCGGACGGGTGGTGGCGAACAGGGTGTAAGGCCCGGAGCTCGACTGCCCGAGATAACTCGAGACCTGGACGATGTAGCTGGACGTAGCCGATAGCGGCACCGCCAGCGATCGGAAGGAGACGTGTTCATTGGCGCGATTCCGCGTGTCGCCGATGGCCGCCACCGGCCGGTCGAGCAGCGGGATGTCTTGGGCGGTGCCACCCGCAACCGGCTCGCCGAAGCGGTTCCCTCCCGGGGTTTCGCTGAGCGGAAGGACGGTCGGTTCGACGGCCGTCTTGGCGACGAGCCGGTCCTCGGCGCGCACTCCAGCGGCGTCGACAGGGTGGTACACGACGACATCGTTGTCGCCGCTCTCGCGGTTGTTGAGGAGGATGTCCACGATTTGATCCGCTGGGACGTCGAGGCGGTAGTAGTCGACGCCGACGGCGTGGCCCACGTACAGCACGTTGGGGCTCATGGCCGTCGCGCGGTCGGGCGTGTCGTCGGGCTCGTTGTTCTCCAGAACGCGGACGGGAGCGACCTGGTCGAGACGCTGACTCCGGCTCGGCGTCGATACGCTCAGGTCGGAGCGATGCTCACCGACGAACACGCCCGGAGCTACGGGCACCGTGGCGACGAGCGTGTCGCCGGCCGTGCCGGTGAGGTTCCAGACGAACGAGGTCGAGCCGGGGCCTTGGGTGATCGTCGGCGCCGTCGGAGATACTCCGTTGATCTCGAGCTTCGCCCCCGCAAGAGGAGCGAAGGTCGCCGGCAGATCGAGCTTCACGGTCACAGGACCGCCCGCCCCAGCCGGCACGACGTATTTGGCCGTGTAGGTGATCTTCTGGCTGGTCGGACCCTGGTCCCCCAAGATGCCGAGTTGCTTGGTGGTGAAGTCACCGTAGGGAACTGATGAGGCTCCGGCGAGCCCGTACACCACCTCGCCTAGCGTGAAGCCGGCAACGGTCGAGCCGAGGTGGCGGTACCGGAAGCCGGACTTGAGTGCGCCCGCCACCTGTGCTTGGTACAGGGTGGTCTCGCCCACACAAATGCTTCCTGTGCAGACGATGGCGCTGGTGTCGTTCCTGGTCGCCTCCGGGAGGTCGGCGACCTTGATCGAGCCGAAGTTGGTGCTTCGCAGTAGCTCGGTTCTCGCCAGCGGGGAATCGAGGAGGGCGGCGTCGGGGGCCAGCGCGATCTCGCCCATCTTGATCAGGTGCAGATTCAGTGGGAAGTTGCGGTCGTTGAAGGGGACGCGGGCCATGGCCAGGTCGACCGGGCGGGCGCTAACACCGTTCCTGGGGTCGGGGGAACCACCCGGAGTCGGGGCCGCGAACGCAGCGCCGCCGCACTGCCCAACCGTGCCGTACCCGAGACCTGTGAGGGTCGTACAGACGTTGATCGCCGGACTTGAGATATCTGCAAACTTGGTGCTGCCGAGCAGCAATGTGCCCAGGCCGACGTCGCCCAGCGCCTCGGTGAGGTCGAGCTGCGAGAAGGGCAGCGCCCTGAGCCTCGGTCCACTAGTTCGGTCGTTCAGGACGTCGTAGACGCTGAACTCCTGATACGGACGGCCGGCGAAGGGCGAGTCCAAGAGGACCGCGACGGCCGAGGCCGGTGCGTTGAACTTGAGCAGGCCGAAGGGCGTGGAGCGGAGGCGATCGATCGCCGCCGGGACGAGGCCCGGCGTGATGGACAGGGGCACCAGGCCTGGTGTGATCGACAACCCAACGAGGCCCGGTGTGATCGATAGCGGCACGAGGCCGGGCGTGATGGAGAGCGGTACGAGGCCGGGTGTGATCGACAGCCCGACGAGGCCAGGCGTGATCGACAGCGGTACCAGACCTGGGGTGATCGACAACGGCACGAGTCCGGGCGTGATCGACAGCCCGGTCGTGCTGGCCGCCGCCTCGGCCGTCGCCGGGCTGTTCTGCTGGATAGGGATCGAAGAGAATGGAATCTGCGACGGGCTGGCCAGAACGGTGTCCCGATCAACGGTGAGCGAGAGCGATCCGACCCCGAGGTGCTGCCAGGACGGCTCGTAATCACCATTGGCGTTGTTGGTCAACCGAGTGAAACCGGTGCCGTCGGCGTTCATCGTGGCGATGCCGAACGTACCGACCAAGCTTTCGACGGCCAGGCGGCTGCCGTCACCCGAGAACGAGGGCTGTGCGTCGCTGCTCGCAGTGACCAGGCGCGTGGCTGGAGCGCCGCCGGGCTCCGAGGACTGCACGTAGATCTGCTGACCACTCGTCTGGTTCGTGAACGCGAAAGTCGTGCCGTTCGGGTGGTAGTCGGACCACGCGCCGCCAATCGTTGTCAGCTGTCGCTCGCCGCCCCCGGCGGCGGCCATGTCCCAGATCTGGCCACCCCGGGTGAAGGCGATGCGCGTTCCGTCGGGACGCCAATCCGGGGCGATGTCGGAGGACGCTCCGGTGGTGAGGAACGTGGCGGAAGCCGGGGACCCGACCGTGACGACGGCGATGCGACAGGCCGTGTTCATCGAGGAACAGTCTTGATATGCGAGCTTTGTGCCGTCTGGGGACCAGCTGGGCACGTTGTGGTTGCCGCCGGTCGTCTGCCGCAGGAGACCGGTGCCGTCGCCGTTCATCGTGTAAAGGCCGTCGCCCCGCCGACCGAAGGCGAGCTTCGTCCCGTCTGGTGACCACGCCGGCGAGGAGTCCCGCGTGCTGACGCCATCGGTCAGCATCCGGACGTTCGATCCGTCTTCGTTCATCACGGCGATGCCGCTCGTCGAGCCCGAGGTCTTCCTGGCGAACGCGATCTGGGGGCCGGCTGTGGCACTGGCGGCAACGAAGACGTCGGACACCCCGTTCGTATCGCCAGAAACGAGATCGCTGGCGGCGCTGGCAAAGCCGACGACGGCTCCGTCGGCGCTCAGGGTCGAGTTCGATACCGGCTTCGCCTGCCCGTCGATGCCGATGCTGCGGCCGCTGATCGTGTGAGCGACGCGATTCTTGACCATGACGCCACCGCTCGGGGCGTTCGCGTCGAGGTTGGAGGCCTGCGACGTGAACGCCACCTTGGTGCCGTCGGCGCTGACTGCGCCCTTCGGCCAGTCGTTCGTCGAGCCCCCGCTGTCGGCGTTGCCATCGGTCCCGTCGGGCAACTCCGACATCCGCTGGATCTGTTGAGCGAATGGGGCGTTGGCAATCCGCGCCGCGTGATCGTAGGAGTAGACGGCTCTCGGCTTGGCCACGAGTGGGCCGTAGGCGTCGCCATCTGACCAGAACGCGGTGATGTTGCCATCGGAGGACATGGCGTTCGGGCCCAGGAGGCCGACGTAGTCGGCGAAGTTGGACGACGTGCCGTAGTTGATCAGGTAGTCGGTGTTCGGCACGGCGTCATCGTGCAGGTAGAGCTCATAGTAAAAGGTGCCCGGAGCTCCAGCGTTCGCCGCGTTCCGGTTGTAGACGACCTTGCTTCCGTCGCCGCTGATGGCCAGCTGGGCGCCCGCCCAGGGTTCGATGTAGCTGATGTGAGCCGTCGTCCCGGCGCCGACGTTGCGCACGTACGCGCCAGGGTTGGCACCGTCCAGGCTCGAGTAACTCCGGAAGGCGATCTTGCTGGCGTCGCTCGAGGCGGAGAAGCAATCGCAACCGCTCCCCGTCGTGACGCCGTCGTTGGCGACGTTGACGCGCGTGGTGGCGGGGGATGCGCCGAGGTTGCGAACGAAGACATCCATCTGGCCGTTCGTGTCCGACCCGATCAGGTCGGTGGCTTCGGAACTGAAGACGACCTTCTGGCCATCGTCACTGATGTCGACGATCTCGATGCCACTTCGACCGTTTCCGGCTCCCGAGCCGGCGGCGTTGGTGCTCACCAGTTCGACGGCGCCGGTGGCGCGGTCCTTCCGATAGACGTCGTTCGCCCCGTTGGTGTCGGCACCGACGAGGGCGGCGCTCGAGATGAAGGCGACGTACCGCCCGTCCGCACTGAGAGCGGGGGCGCGGCTCGGCGCGTTGGCCTGTGCACCCGAACTGTCGGTGCTGAGCCGAGTGGAGGGGCCAGGCACGGCCGCCGCGGGTGCCGCCAACGGTGCTGCCACTAGGAAGCCCGCCAGCAAAGCCACAGCTGTGACCGCCGCCAGCCAACGCCGAGACCCGAGGGTCCGCAATTCCGCCATGTTTCCGCCTTCACCTGCTCGCAGTGGACCCCGTGTCCCCCTGTCACCGCACAGCGTGACAGAAGCATCAACCGGTTGACTAGTCCAAATGACCTAGTTCGTCTCTGGAGTGTCGTGGCGGTGACACTCCCAGCGAGAAATGGCGGAGGGCGCCCCTTTCGGGACGCCCTCCGGTACGACAACTGACTTTCGAGCCGATTAGCTCGATGGTTCCTTGAGACGACGCTTGGCCGACCGCAGTTGGCGGCGGAGGTCGTCGTCGCTGGCGCCGAGTTCGCCGATCCAGCGGTCGATGGCCTGGGTGGCCAGCGTCGCCGGGGCTTCGTCGCCCTCCTCGTCGACGCCGCCGATGGCGTCGGCGGCGCGGGATTCGGCCGTCGACATGTCCTCGGGAGCACCCATGCCGCCACTGCCCTTGCGCTTGGAGAACGCCACGGCGCCGATCAGGACGAGCGTGGCGAAGCCAGCGATGCTGAATCTTGCAATGTCATTGTCCTGCAGGTTGATGACCGCCGGCAGGATGAGCAGCGACACCAGGTTCATGACCTTGATGAGC
>JBKJLN010000225.1:0-4663 GCA_046596935.1 Acidimicrobiales bacterium | reverse complement strand
CCAAATCCGAGGTCTTCCTCGGCCAGGCCTTGGGCGCCCACCGTGACGAAGTGATCGTGGCAACCAAGTTCGGGGCTCCCGTCGGCGAAGGCAAGAGCGGAGCCCGACCCGACTACGTCAAGGCTGCCTGTGAGGACAGCCTGCGGCGACTCGGCACGGATCGCATCGACCTCTATCAGCTCCACATGCCGGACGACACGACTCCGATCGACGACACCCTCGCCGCCCTCAACGACCTCGTCGAGGCCGGGAAGGTCGTGGAAATCGGCTGCTCGAACTTCGACGGCACGCGCATCGAGGCTGCAACCTCGGCGGCGTCGGCCAAGGGCTCAGCTCGCTTCACCAGCGTCCAGAACCAGCTCAGCCTCCTCGACCGCCGCCAGGAGGCCGACACCATCGCCGCCTGCGAGGCCCACGGGCTCGGCATCCTCCCTTACTTCCCGCTGGCCTCCGGGATGCTGACGGGCAAGTACCGCCGAGACGCCGAGCCGCCCGAGGGCACCCGCCTCGCCGGCCTTCCGTCGGAGCGTCGCGAGAAGGCCCTCAGTGATCGCACCTTTGACACCGTCGAGAAGCTCGAAGCCTTCGCCTCCGAACGCAGTCACACCCTGTTGGAGCTGGCCATGTCGTGGCTCGCCGGCCTGCCCACGATGGCCTCGGTGATCGCCGGCGCCACGCGGCCCGACCAGGTCCGCGACAACGCCGCCTCCGTCGGATGGAAGCTCACCGCCGACGAGCGAGCCGAAGTCGACGCCCTCACCAAACGCTGACCAAGCGCTGACCGGCGGCGGGCACCCGGGCGCAGGTTGCCAGCGCCGAAGTCGGCGGAGCGTTTCCGGAACGATCTGGGCGCAGTGGAGCGTTGGCGTGACGGATCCCGTCACGCAAACGCTCCACAGCCGCCCTATCGTCACCTGAACGCTCCGCGGCAAGGAACGCTGGCGACGCGGATCGAGACCGTCTGGCAACGCGAAGGGAGGGGGCCCGAAGGCCCCCTCTCTTACGTTTTCGGTGCTGCGGTGATGGTTCTTAGATGGTGGAGCGGCGACCCGTGCGCTTCAGGGCGAGGCCCAGGAGCACCAGGCCGAGGCCGGCCAGAGCGAAGAGCGTGAGGCCGAAGCCGGTGCGGGCCAGCGCCGCGCCCCGGGTGAAGGTGGCCCCGAGGACCGCTGTCGGACGGGTCGGAGCGGTGGCAGGAGCAGCGGCAGTGGCGCCCCGCTCGATGCTCACGCCCAGGACCCGGGTGTTGTCGGCGGTCGGCGACTGCAGGTCGGCCGCCAGGACGGCGCCGGGGGCGGTGTTGGCCACGGCGCTGCGCTCGAGCTCGGTCCCGAGAACGGTGGTCTCGACCTTCGTCGACTCCACCTTGGTGTCCTCGACCTTGGTCACCTTTGTGTCGACGTCCTTGGTCTCCTTGGCGTCCTTGACGTCCTTGACGTCCTTGGAGTCCTTGGTGTCCTTGACGTCCTTGTTGCCCGTGACCTCGTCATCGGTGTCGCACTTCTCGGAGTCGAGGCCCTCACCCTTGCCGTGATCCTGGCCCATCTCGGAGGCCTTGACGCACTCGTCCTTTTCCTCACGGCTCTCGTGGTCGCCCTTGGCGTGCGACTTGCTGAGACCGCCGCAGTTGCCGTTGTTGTCGTCCTCGAAGTCGTCGTCGTTGCCGCAGCCGTTGTTGCCGTCCTTGTCGGCGTCGAAGCCGCCGGGGCCACCCGGCTTGTCGGCGCCACCGTTGAACGAACCGTCCGGGTCGGATGAGCTCTTACCCTGGGTGCCGCTGCCCCCAGGCTCGACGTTCTTGTCCTTGCCGGAGGGGTGATCGTTCGGCGTGGTGTTGATCGGTCGACCGGATCCATTGCCGGGCGTCTTGTCGCCGGCGAAGGCCGGGGCGCCGAGGGCGAAGATGAGTGCGAGTCCCGTGGAGGCGACTGCGGCGCCAGCACGGAGGCGCGAAGAGGAAGTCCTCATGATGGTGTTCCTTCCTGGCGCCTCCGGCGCCGATCCTTCGAGTTTCCGGGTTCCCGGTGCTCGGACTGCTTACGGAGGGTGGTATTGCCAGGACTTCCGCCGACCAAACCAAGAACTAGTGAAGAATGGCTACGCCGTCCTCTGGGATCCTCACAATTCCCTCAAGAGCTGACAAATCGTCCGGCGAACTGAGGATGATCACCCGATTTGTCGTCGTCACCCAGACCTTGTTCCCGAGGTTGACGAGCACTTCGATCCGTCCACGACGGAGCGTGAGATGACCCTCATCGCTCTCGACGATCACCTCGACGCCATCGAGGCGCCCGTCGGTCAGCTCGGGGTATCGCCGGCGAAGGGCGATGAGGTCTCGGTGCCAGGCCAGCACCTCGGCATGGGGCAAGCGGTCGATCTCGGTCCAGTCGAGTTTCGATCGCTGGAACGTCGCAACGTCCTGGGGGTCGGGTACGTCCTCGGGCTTCCAGCCGAACGCCGCGAACTCCTGCCGGCGGCCCTCGCTGACGGCTCGACCGAGGTCAGGATCAGGGTGATCGGTGAAGTATTGGAATGGCGTGCCGGCGCCCCACTCCTCTCCCATGAACAGCATGGGCACGAAGGGTGCGCACAGCACGAGGGCGGCGCCGATCTTGAGGCGGGCGGTCGACATCAGGTGGGTCGAGCGATCCCCCTGCGCGCGATTGCCGACTTGGTCGTGATCTTGCAGGTACCCGAGGAAGCGACTTCCGGGGATACCCACGGGCACCCTCCCGTGACGGCGCCCGCGATCGGGCGCATCGTGGCCGGCGTAGACGAACGCCCGCCGCAGCGCCGTCGCCAGTTGATCGAGCGAGCCGAAGTCGCCGTAGTAGCCCGACCGTTCGCCGGTGAGCACGGTGTGCAGCGCGTGGTGGAAGTCGTCGCTCCACTGTGCGTCCATGCCGTAACCGCCGACCTCGCGCCGGGCCACGATACGCGGGTCGTTCAGGTCGCTTTCGGCGATCAGGACGAGGGTGCGTCCGAGCGACGCCGAAAGGGCCTCGACCTCGATGGCCATTTCCTCGAGTAGGTGCAGAGCCGAGGTGTCGACCAGCGCATGCACGGCGTCGATGCGCAGACCGTCGAAGTGATAGTCGCGCAGCCAGCACTGCGCGTTGTCGAGGAAGTATCGGCGCGCACCGTCACTTCCCCGGTCGTCGAGGTTGACGGCACGACCCCAGGGGGTGGCGTACTTCTCCGTGAAGTAGGGACCGAACTCCCCGAGGTAGTTCCCCGCCGGACCGAGGTGGTTGTAGACGACATCCAGGATGACGCCGAGGCCGGCGGCGTGACATCCGTCGACGAGGCGCTTCAATCCCTCCACACCGCCGTAGGAATGATGGGGCGCGAACAGGTCGACGCCGTCGTAACCCCAGCCTCGCGTCCCCGGGAACTCGTTGACCGGTAAGAGTTCCACGGCGTCGATGCCGAGGTCGACGAGATGGGGCAGCTTCTCGAGAACGGCATCGAAGGTGCCCTCCTCGGTGAACGTCCCGACGTGGAGCTCGTAGATCACGGCCGACGCCAACGGCAGTCCGCGCCAGCGCTTGTCGGTCCATCCGAACGCGTCGTGGTCGACCACCTCCGACAGGCCGTCGATGCCCTCGGGCTGCGAGGGCGAGCGCGGGTCTGGGCGCACCGGCCCGCCGTCGAGGGAGAACCCGTATCGCGACCCCGGGCCGGCGGCGGGTACACCGGCCTCGAACCAGCCGGCCCGATCCGGCGAAGGCTGCATCGGCACCCGCCGGCCATCGACCTCGACTTCGACCCGCTCGGGCGTCGGAGCCCAGACCTCGAACTTCATTTCAGTTCCTCACCATCGACGAGCACGGCGATGGGCCGGCCCGAGAGGACGTCTGCATACGTCGTCGATCCGGCCAGCGGACCCCGCAGCGGGAACCGGCAGGCGGCGACGACGAGCGCACCACCGGCGCGCGAGAAGGCGATGACCCGGTCCGCATCCGGCCCGTCGACCGTCAGCGGCTCGTATCCCGCGTCGACGTCGAACAACTCGGGCCGGTCACGCCGCAAGTGCAAGAGCCTTCGGATCAACTCGAGTTTCTCTCCCCCGACTCGTTCTGGGGAGGAATGTGTCGGTCTCGCCGGCACATCCGTCCCCAAAAGGAGTTGGCGCCGGAGGTCGTAGTCAACGGGGCGGCGGTTGTCGGGATCGACGAGGGAGAAGTCCCACAACTCGGTGCCCTGGTAGATGTCGGGGATGCCCGGGCAGGTGAGCTTGAGGGCCGTCTGCACGAGCGAATTGTGGTGACCGGCGGCCACGAGACCGGTCTCGTCGAGGAAGCGCTCGACCTCGGCCGCGAACGCCGGGTCGCTGACGACCGCCACCGCGAACGCAGCCACGGCCGAGTCGTACTCGGCCACGGGATCGATCCACGAGGTGTGGACCTTGGCTTCCTTCGTAGCCTTTTCGAGATACGCGCTCGCCCGATCGGGCGAGAGCGGCCATGCCCCGACGACGGTTTGGTAGAGCAGGTACTCCGTCGAGCGATCGACCAGTTCGCCCCGCCGGTCTTCGTTCATGGCTGACCAGCGATCAACGGCGCGGGCCCACGCTTCGGGAACTTCGGCCAACGCTGCCAATCGCGCCCGGACGTCTTCGCTGCGCTTCGTGTCGTGGGTCGACGTGCCCAACAGCGCCGCC
>JBKJLN010000139.1:0-9057 GCA_046596935.1 Acidimicrobiales bacterium | reverse complement strand
AGCGACGGTCAGCAACTCGTCAGGCAGGAGCTGGCCTGAGCCGACGTGGCCGGTGAGGTCGGGCTCGACGTCAGGGTCGATGACCCGGCGAGCGGATGCAGTGTTGAGGCGTTGGATTCGATCTTCGATGGCGACGGCCATGGGGGTTCCTCCTGGGAAGGGATCTGTTACTCAGAGTAAAGTTACTTGCCGTAACAGGTCAAGAGGACAGATGTCACACCCGGAACCCAGGGGTCGTCAGCCGGCGATCTGCAGATCCGACTGGGCCTCGGGCTCGAGGCCTTCCGTGAGGTCCGCCTTCGGTACGCCCCGCTCCGTGCGCCAGATGTTGAACAGGGCGGCCGATCCCGCCAGCCAGGCCAAGCCGAGGGCGATGCCGGCAAGAACATCAGTCAGGAAGTGCACGCCGAGGAAGAGGCGGCTGGTGGCGATGGCCAGGACCAACACGGTGGTGACGGCGATGATGAGCGTGCGCCACGCCCGGGGAACTGCGGGTAAGAGCACCAGCAGGAGGGCTCCGTAGGCGATCGTCGATGACATCGCATGTCCTGAAGGAAAGCTCTTGCCGAAGGCGTGGGCAAGTGGATGGTCGAGCACAGGGCGCGGACGATTGACGGCGATCTTGACGCCGGAGTCGACCAGACCGCCCCCGATCACGGTGAAGGCCAGGAAGACGGCCAGGCGCTTTCGGCCTCGCACGAACACGAAGATGGCGCCGGCGGTGACGGCAATGGCCAACCACAGCGGCTTGCCCAGCAGACTGAGGAAGAGGAACGGCCCGACGACGCTTCGATGAGCGAGCACCCAGGTGTGCAGGCTCTCGGCCACCGACTGATCGAACCGAGTCAGCGGGCCACTCTTGATCACCTCGAACAGCAGGTACGAGAACGGCGCAACGACGAGGACGATGGCGAGTCCGAACAGGGTCAAGCGCAGGCCGAAGCGGGCTTCGGGGTCGAGTCGGCGGAGCACCGAGGGGGGTAGCGCCTTCATGAACGGGGGATGTACCCCGTTCATGAGCAAGAAAACTCCGGCCAGTCGCTATCGGACCCCCCTGTTGTGGCTGGCCGGGCTCCGCCTCGTGCTTGGGGTCGCAGCCATTCCCCTGGCGCCGTTCCTGTACAAGGAGCACTTCCTGGTGTTGGTGCTCATGCGACCGACCAAAGAGGTGCTCCTGGCCGCCGGCTTCCTCGTGCGGCGCGGTGATGTGAACGTCGCCCACGTGGTGCTGGCGGCCCTGCCCCTCTGCATCGGCGGGGTGTGGCAGTTCTTCTACCTCGGGAAGGCGTTCGCCAAGGAGATCCAGGAGGGGAAGGGCCTCCCGAAACTGGCCGAACGGGTCCTGCCGACGGAGAAGCTCAAGAAGCTCTGTAAATCCCTGGGCCAGCGGGGACCGAAGCTCATCTTCCTCGGGCGACTGGCCAGCTTCCCCTCGGCCCTCCTCGGAGCCGCTGCCGGGGCCTCCGAGATGAAACCGCGCGGTTTCCTGCCCGCCGACGGCGCGGGAGGGCTCGTGTCCATCGGCGGCGTACTGCTCGCCGGCTACCTGCTCGGTGCTGCCTACAAGAGTGCAGGTCCGTGGCTTGCCGTCGTCGGCCTGGTCGCTCTCGTGGCCCTGGTGGTGCTGGGTGGACGCTCCCTGTCACGCGACCCCGACTGACCCGGCTGCTAGAACCCAACGCCTATGAAGGCAGTCGTCATCTACGAGAGTCTGACGGGCAACACCCGCAAGGCTGCGGGCCTGATCGGCCGCGAGCTGAACCGAGGCGGAATGGCCGTGTCGATCCTGTCCGTGACTGGGATCAACTATCAGGCGCTGGCCGAAGCCGACCTCGTCGTCGTCGGCTCCTGGACCGATGGGTTGTTCTTCGTCGGTCAACGGCCCGGCCGCGCCGGTCGTCTCCGCAAGATCCCGTACATCCAAGGCAAGCGGTGCGCGGTGTTCTGCACCTACGCCGTCGATCAAGGCAAGGTGCTCGAGAAGATGGTGTCGATGATGGAGGATCGTGGGGCCGAAGTGATCGGTGGAATGGCCATCCGCCGCACGGATCTCGAAGCCGGGTCGCGCGACTTCGCCCGCCGTGTGCTCGATGTCGTGGCCGTCCCGTGAGTTCCTCGGACGAGTCCGGTGCGCCGGTCCGCTACGAGGTCGCAGACGACGTGGCCGTCATCACCCTGAACCGCCCCGACCGGCTGAACGCCATCTCCGGACCGATGTTGCGCCAACTCTCCGAGCGGTTGCTCGAAGCCGATGCGGCCCGCAACGTCCGCGCCATCGTGTTGACGGGCGAAGGCCGCGGGTTCTGCGCCGGTCTCGACCTGCAGGATGCGACCAAGGGAAGCGGGATCGGCGGCGGCGGGGGTGGGGGCGGTTTCGTCGAGTTCGACCTACGGAACTCGCCTCCCAACGTGTTGCACAGCATCGACACGCCGACCATCTGCGCCCTGAACGGTGGCGCCGCCGGATACGGAATGGACATGGCCCTCGGCTGCGACATTCGCATCGCCGGCGAGAGCGCCAAGTTGGCTGCCGCCTTCACCAAGCGGGGTGTCCTTCCCGAGAGCGGCGGCACCTGGTTCCTCCCGCGGATGATCGGGTGGGCCAAGGCATCGGAGCTGATCTTCACCGGCCGCACCCTCAACGCCTCCGAGTGCCTCGAATGGGGATTGGTCAACGCCGTCGTTCCCGACGCTTCCCTGCGAGAGGAGGCGCTGAAGCTGGCGGGCGAGATCGCCGCCAACGCGCCGCTGGCCATCCGGGCGAGCAAGCGAATGATGCGCATGGGCCTCGGGGAGCCGTTCGACGAGCACGTCGATCGCGTCTACCTGCAGCTCCTGCCCTTGTTCCGCAGCAAGGACTTCCAGGAGGGCATGTCGTCGTTCTTGGAGAAGCGGCCGCCGAAGTTCGAGGGCCGGTGACCGATGCGTCGGGCGCCTCGTCAACCGACGAGGAGCCGGCCATCGCCGTCGCTCGGCTGTTGCGCCTGTTGGAGCTCGAAGAGCTCGAGGTCGACCTCTTCCGAGGACACAACCCGAACACCTGGCCGGGTGGCCGGGTGTTCGGTGGCCTCGTCGCCAGTCAGGCGCTCCGAGCGGCCATGGCGACGGTCGAGCCTGGACCGCAGAACAACAACACGGCCCACCGCATCCACTCGCTGCACGCGTACTTCCTTCGTCCGGGACAACCCGGCGTGCCCATGGTCTTCCAGGTCGACCGCATACGCGACGGCCGATCGTTCACCACCCGCAACGTCACTGCGATGCAGAAGGGCGAGGCCATCTTCTCGATGTCTTCGTCGTTCCACAAAGACGGCGAGGACGGCATCGATTATCAGCTGCCGATTCCGATCGATGCTCCCGACCCCGACGCCCTCGGTGATCGCTCGGGCGGTTTTCCGATGCGGACGTCCTTCTTCGCTCCATTCGAGCTTCGCGATGTCGGACCCACCGAACCCGAGCCCGACGGGACCTTCCGATCCACCCGCCGGGTCTGGGTGAAGACGGCCGCACCGCTTCCCGACGACCCCGCAGTGCACGCTGCGGTCCTCACCTTCATGAGCGACATGGCGGTCGTCTTGGCGGCGCGGCCTCCGATGGGTGGCGGGGGGAACCCGTGGGAGCGCTTCACGGGTGCCAGTCTCGACCATGCCGTCTGGTTCCATCGGCCGGTGCGGGCGGACGAGTGGCTCTACTACGACCTCCACGCCCTCTCGAACTTCAATGCGCGAGGCCTGGCTCGCGGCGTGTTCTACAACCGCGCCGGCGTGCTGGGTGCATCCATCACCCAGGAGGCCTTGGTGCGACAAGTGCGCCCGGGGACGCCGCCACCAGCGGGCCTTCCGTCGGTGCCGCCAGAGCTCTGAGTCAGGTGGGGGTTTGACGAAGTTCGTCGAGGAACTCCCGGGCGTCCGACGGAAGCCCGCGCACGAGGTCGCTGAGGCTGTCGCTGAGGAAGACCAATTGCTCCTCGGCGCGCTCGAGAAGTTCGATGCAGCGTTCGTCTTCGATCCGTCCCCAATGCAAACGAATCGTCGACACCGTGGCCCGCACAACGCTCAACGAATTGAGCATGCCGTGGGCCTCGAGGGCCGTCAGACCCAGATCGAGTGTTGTTGTGCCCTCAATGTCCTCCGCCATAGCTCCTGACCGTACCTTCCTTGGCGATGACGATCATGACGCAATCGGGCTATTTCTCCGTTCCCACTGTGGCCAGTCAGCCCCAGATCACCTAGAACGGTGCGATGCGATGGTCGTTCCTCGAGGGGGTTCCGGAGGCCGATCGTCGACGCTTGTTGGCTGCAACCAAGCGCAGACGCTTCGCCCGCCGGGAGGTCATCTTCCACGAGGGTGACCTCGGCGACACCCTCCACCTCATCGACCGTGGTCGGGTGGCGGTCAGAAGCGCCACGCCGTCTGGCGACATCGCAACGCTCCGTGTGCGCGGTGCCGGCGAAGTCATGGGGGAGCTGGCCCTGTTGCGATCGGGTTCGCGACGTACGGCGACCGTCGTGGCGCTCGAACGGACCGAAACCCTGAGCCTTCATCGGAATGCGTTCGTCGAACTCCGGGAGCGCCACCCGAGCATCGACGACTTCCTCCTGTCGCTGCTCGCCGACGAGGTCCGGCGGCTGTCGAATCTTCTCGTCGAGGCGCTCTACGCGCCGGTCGAGACCCGAGTGCTCCGGCGTCTGTCCGCGCTCACCGAGCTGTACCGCGATGGCGAGGAACGGGCGGAGATTCCCCTCACCCAGGAGGATCTGGCCAGCATGGCCGGAACCTCGAGGGCCACGGTCAACCGAGTGCTGGGAATGGCCGAGAAGCAGGGTTTGGTCGAGCTCCGGCGTGGACGCATCGTCGTCTTGGAGCTCGAGGAGCTGGCGCGCCGGGCCCGGTAGAAGTGTCGCCGGTTTGACACATGCAGCGTCGCTCCCGGCAACGACGCGGTGGGAGTGGTCGTCGTACGGTTGATCCAGGCGGGAGCATGATGACCTTGTCCCGGCGGGGGACGAGGTCGTTTTGCTTTTCACGGCTCCTTGGCTTGGGCGAGGTAGCGGGCTCCTTGGCGGCGGACCTCGAGGTCGAGCCCGAAGGTCGCCGAAAGATTGGCGTCGGTCAGCGTGTCGTCGAGGTCGCCTTGGGCGACGATGCCGCCGCGGCGGAGCAACAACAGCGAGTGGAACCCGGGCGGGATCTCCTCGACGTGGTGGGTGACGAACACCGCCGGGGGCGCCGCCGGATCTGCCGCCAGGTCCCGCATGCGGACCAGCAACCGCTCTCGCGCCCCGAGGTCGAGACCTGCAGCGGGCTCGTCGAAGATCAGCAGTTCGGGATCGCCCATCACCGCTCGAGCGAGCAAGACCTGCTGGCGCTCACCTTCTGAGAGGACCCCGAATGGGCGCTCGGCAGCCTCGGCCAGGCCACCAGCCGCGAGCAGGTGGCGTGCCCGGTCGCGATCGTCGTCGGAGTAGTCGTGCCACCAGGGTTCGAGGGCAGCGTGGCGACCGGTCAGCACGACCTCGGCCGCCGTCAGCCCGGGCCGCAAGAGGCGGGTGACCGCGCCGCTCACCAGGCCGATGCGAGTGCGCAACTGGCGCACATCGACCTGACCGAGGCGCTGGCCGAGGATGTCGACGGTCCCGGACGTCGGGTGGAGGTGGCCAGTTGCGAGTTGCAGCAACGTCGTCTTCCCCGAACCATTCGGTCCGAGAATCACCCATTGCTCGGCGGCGGCGACCCGCCACGTGATGCCGCACAGAACGTCGCCGTGCGCTCGACGAAGTCGCACGTCTTCGAAGCGGAGTGCGGGGCTCGCGGGCATGGCGCAGGGTACCGTTGGTGCCGACGAGCGGGAGTCGAAGCGAATGAGCGGTGACGAGGTCGTGCAGGACGGGGCGCTGGAGGACGACAAGCCCGCCCGCAAGCGCATGAAGACCTCGACGAAGATCGTCCTCATCGTTGCCGGCTGGATGGTCCTCACCCTGTTGTTGATCGGACAGTTCTCGAAGAACGCTCCCGATGAGTCGGCCGACGCTCGCCTCGACACGGCGACCGAAGGCAACGTCGACCTCGATGGCGACGGCGTCGTCGACGAGGTGGTTCAGGAAGAGGCCACCGACGTCAACGGTGATGGAATCATCGAGATCGGCGAAGGGGTCAACGAGGGTGTCGCTCGTTCCTCGGCCGACGGCACCGACGGCACGGGCTCGGAGGCGGGCACGTCAGGCAGCGCCACCGGAGGCGCGGGCGGCTCAGGATTGGCGTCGGGCTACGTCGGTGTCACACCAGGTGAATCCGGCAGTCCGAATGCCGTTGCTGGCGCCCCGCCGCCCGCCGGTACCACCTCCGGAGGATCGACCTCCGGTGGCACCCCGTCGACCACGACCTCCGGTGGATCGACTCCTGGCGGCGCCACCTCGAGCACGACCACGACTCGCTCCACGACGACGACCTCGAGCGGCGGTGGTGGAAGCGCAACGTCGTCCACATCGACCACGCCGACGACGGCGGGAGGCGGAAGTCCTCCGCCGCCCCCTCCGCCCAACTCGGCCATCATCCTCATCGTCAAGGCCCGCAACGCCGCCTATGAGTACCCGGCCGGGTACAGCGCGAATTTTTCCTTCGCAACGGGCTCGAAGGTGCAGTTCGACAACATCGAGTCGACCGGCGTGAAACACAGCTTCACCATTCCTGCGGTCTGGGACTCGGGCGAGATCAAGCCCGGCGACGGGACGCGGACGTCGCCGGCCCTGTCGCCGGGCACCTACACCTATGCGTGCACGAAGAACCCCACGACGATGCGAGGCACCATCACCGTCTCCTAGAGATGGGCGGCGGCGGCTTCCTGGACAGCGGGAACGATGTCGTCCCAGTCGGCGCCGGCGGTGCGGGTCACGGTGACGAAGTCGGAAACGCCGAAGACCGACGCCACGCCGTCGATGGCAAGGAGTGCGCCGAGGAAGGGGTCGTCCCCGGCGTCGGCCGCTGAGGACGCCGAGACGGTGCCGGGAAGCTGCACGTCGAGTCCGAAGCGCAGCGCATTGGGATTGGGCGTCGGAGAGGGGGTGGCGGTGGCCATGACGCTCATCCTAAGGAGCCATCGGCATGGCCCCGACGGCCGAGGGGTAGATCTGATCCATGCACGACCCGAAACTCGAAGATCACGTGGTCGGCCTCGAGCTACAGATCGTCGAGTTGGTGGAGCAGCATGAGCGTGCCACCGTGCAACACGACGACGCCGAGGCCGCCCGCATCCAGTCCGAGATCGACGTCCTCCAGGCGGAGATGGTCACCACCGCGGAGGCCATCGCCGAGGACTGAGTCTTCGGAGCGAACCAGTCAGACCGCTCCCAGAAATTCCAGGGCGGCGTCGAGGAACTTGAAGTCCTTGGGGGTGGCGAAGTGATCGACGCCCTTGAGGGTGACGAGCCGGGCGTCGGGGAAGGCGTCGACGAGCGGTTCGGCGGGCGCCGCGAAGTCCTGGTCGCCCAACACCACGAGCACCGGGCAGGTGATGCCCGCGAGCTTGGCCGCATCCAACGGCGGAGCGGACCGACGGAGGAACGCCCCCAGCGCCTTCGGGTCATTGCCTGATCCGGCGGCGAAGTTGGCGAACAGGCGGGCGATGCCGGTGCTCTCGTCGGCGGGTCCGCCCTCGATGGCGTCGGCCAAGCCCTCGTTGCTGCCTCCCGTGAACACGCCTGCGCCGATGCCGGCGACGACGATCCGCTCGAAGCGCTCAGGCTGGGCGGAGGCGACCTCCAGCAACAGGCGAGCACCCATGGAGAAGCCGACGGCTTGGATCGGGGCGCCGTCGTCGGGAAGAGCGGTAGCGATGTCGTCGGCCACGTGTTCGTAGGCGGCGGGATCGTGAGGCTTGTCCGCCTTCCCGTGACCGAGAAGGTCGACACCGATGACCTCTCGTCCGGCGTCGGAGAGGAGGTCGACCCAACCCGTCTCGCGCCAATTGAGGTCGAAGGAGGAGGCAAGGCCGTGGACGAGCAGGACGGGCGGACCGGACACGGCGCTCAACGTAGTCAGCCGGATCGCCGGCGGTCGCCTACAGGTCGGCGACGAAGGCGGCGACGGTCGAGGGCCATCCCGACACCTCTTCGGCACTGCGGGCGATCACGAGCTGCGAGCCCGCCAACAGCTCGCTCAGCGACTCTGCCGTCGACAGCGGGTGCCCGGGATCCCCGTCCCAGGCGAGGATGAGCGCAGGCGCAGTGAGAGAGGCGACTTCGTCGCGAGGCGGAAGGTTCGACTGGGCGGCGCCCCGAAGGGCCAAAGCCAGCGCCGCAGGGTCCATGGTGGCGAGATGGCGGTACCGCACCTCGCGCCGCTCGGCCGACCACGGAGGCTGGGCCGGGAGTTTTCGGCTGGCCTCGATGAAGGCCTCGATGCCCTTGGCCTCCAGGAAGCCGACGCTCCCGAGGTAGGTCTCGGCTTGGGCGGCCCGCGTCTCCCAAGCCGTCGGCGCAATGGCCAACACCATGGCGTGGACTCGTTCGGGCGCGCGCAACGCCGCGTGGAGCACGGTTGCGCATCCCATCGAAGCGCCACCCGCCACGAACGATTCCGCTTCCTGGTCATCGGCGACGGCGAGGAAGTCTTCGGCCAGCCGGGCCCATTCGGAATCCTCGGGCGTCGTGCCGGCGGGGGAGCGGCCGTGTCCGCGGGCGTCGTAACGGATCACGTCCAACCCTGGGATCTCCTCCCAGTGGAAGACGCCGGAGTCTCGCTCGGCCGCGATCGAACTCGTCAGGCCGTGGGCCCAGATGAATGGGCGTCCGGCACCGGCGCGCTCGAGATGGAGATCCATGCCGCTCAACCTAGGATGGCGGCCCCGTGCCTATCCGCAATGAACTTCGCAACGTCGCCATCATCGCCCACGTCGACCATGGAAAGACGACCCTCGTCGACGCCATGCTCTGGCAGTCCGGAGCCTTCCGCGCCAACCAGGACGTCAATGAGCGAGTGATGGACTCGACCGACCTCGAGCGCGAGAAGGGCATCACCATCCTCGCCAAGAACACGGCGGTTCGGCACTCGAACACCAAG